>CAZOEX010000338.1:0-2371 GCA_964578925.1 uncultured Gemmatimonadota bacterium
CGACGCCGAACTGGTCCTTGACCTCGGCGGGCGTGCCGATCGCCTCGATCCGCCCGGCGACCATGATCGACAGCCGGTCGCAGTACTCCGCCTCGTCCATGTAGTGCGTCGTCACGAACACCGTCGTGCCGCCGGCCGCCGCCTCGTAGATCATCTCCCAGAACTGGCGGCGCGTCACCGGATCGACGCCGCCCGTCGGCTCGTCCAGGAAGACGATGCGCGGCTCGTGCAGCAACGCCACCGAAAGGGCGAGCTTCTGCTTCCATCCCAGGGGCAGCGCGCCGACGCGTTCTCCGGCGGAGCCCTCCAGCCCCAGTCGCGTGAGCAGCGCGTCGGACCGGGCCGCGATCTCCCCATTCCGGAGACCGTAGATGCCGCCGTAGAGCCGGATGTTCTCGCGGACGGTGAGGTCCTCGTACAGGGCGAAGCGCTGACTCATGTAACCGATCTTCCGCTTGATCGCGTCCGGCTCGTCGCGGACGTCGTGCCCGGCGACCGTCGCGCGACCTTCGGTCGGGGCCAGCAGGCCGGTGAGCATGCGGATCGCGGTCGTCTTACCCGCCCCGTTGGCGCCGAGGAAGCCGAACACCTCGCCGGCCGCCACGTCGAAGGAGATCTCGTCGACCGCCGTGAAGTCACCGAAGCGTCGGGTCAGGCCGCGGGCGTGGATGGCTGCGTCCTGCGGGCCTTGCGGCTCCGTGCGGTGCGCCGCCTCGCCGGAGAGGGCCGCCGTCACGAGGCCCGTCCCATCAAGGCCATGAAGACGTCTTCGATGCCGGCGGGTATCGGCCGGACGTCGGCGCCGGGAAAGCCGGCAGCGCTCAACCGGGACGCGATGTCCGCGGCCAGAGCGCCATCCTCCTCGCCACCGCGTGCGTCCGTGTAGTGGACCGCCTCGCCGAAGGGATACACGGATGCCGCGTGCGGCAGCTCCCGGAGTGCGCGAAGGAGGGCATACCGGTCGTCGCCCGGGCGTCCCCGCACGGCGAAGAGCGGTCGATCGTAGGAGGCGCCGATCGCTTCCGGCCGGTCGATCCGCAGGATCCGTCCCCCGTCGATCAGCGCGACCCGGTCGCAGCGGTTCGCCTCGTCCATGTAGGGAGTCGAGACGACGATCGTCATCCCGCGATCGCGGAACTGCCGGAGCACGTCCCAGAACTCGCGGCGCGAGACCGCGTCGACCCCCGTCGTCGGCTCGTCCAGGAAGAGGATCTCGGGCTCGTGGACGAGCGCGCAGGAAAGGGCGAGCTTCTGCTTCATGCCACCCGAGAGCGCGTCGGCGCGGCGGTCCGCGAACGGCTCGATCTGCCGGTAGATGGGCGCGATCCGGTCGTACTGTTCTGCTATCGTGGTGCCGAAGACGGAGGCGAAGAACGAGAGGTTCTCCTCCACCGTGAGATCGGGATAGAGGGAGAAGCGGCCGGGCATGTAGCCGACCCGCCGCCGAACCTCCCACATGTCGGCTACCACGTCCAATCCGAGCACTTCGGCCGCGCCCTCGTCCGGCTCGATGAGCGTCACCAGGATGCGAAAAATAGTCGTCTTGCCGGCGCCGTCCGGCCCGATGAAACCAAACAGCTCCCCGCGCTCGACCTCGAAGCTGAGCCCGCGCAGCGCCGACGTGTCGCCGAACGCGTGGGCCAGGTCACGGGTGCGGACGTCAGTCGCCATCGGGACCATCGCCCGCGACGCCGCCGGAAAACTGCACGTCGCCCGGCATGCCGATCTTGAGTCGGGCGTCGGGATTCGGGACGCGGACTTCGACCGCGTAGACGAGATCGGTCCGCTCCTCGCGCGTCTGGATCGGCGTGGGCGTGAACTCCGCGTCGGAAGCGATCCAGGACACCGTCCCGGCGGCGGACCGGCGGCCGTCACGCGCGTCGACGGTGACCGTGGCCGGCTGGCCGAGCCGGAGATCGCCGAGCAGCCCGCCGTCCACGTAGGCCCGGAAGGTGAGGGTGTCGAGACGGGCGATCCGGTAGAGGGCGCGACCCGGCTGCACGAACTCCCCTGTTTCCACGTAGGTCACCAGCACGGTTCCGGGCACCGGGTTCCGGACCCGGCTACGATCCAGGCGGTCCTCGAGGCGCGCGATCTGCGCCTCGATCGCGGCCGCCTCTTCGCTGCGCCCGGTCCGTCCGCTACCGGCGGCGCGGAGCCGGTCGCGGAGCACGCTCACCCGCGTTCGCGCCTCGTCGAGTTGCCGATCGGTGGCCGCGTCGGATGCGTGGAGCCGCTCGACGCGCGCCAGGTCGCGCTCCGCCGTCGCCAGCTCGGTCCGAAGCGCCCCGATCTCCGCCTCCGCCTGCCCCGTGCCGGAGCGGGCGGCGGCCAGGCGGCTGCGCGCCTCGCGGAGCTGAAGGGCCGCCTG
>CAZOEX010000339.1:0-2363 GCA_964578925.1 uncultured Gemmatimonadota bacterium
CGAAACAAAGGATGCCCGAACAACGTGCTAAAAAACAAGCACGACTCGAACCGAGGAAACGGGGATGCAGAAGACAATTGGTCCAGTAGTGGCCGTGGGAGCCCTGCTGCTCGCACCGTCCTGCACCGCAGCGCAGGAGACGGCGACTCTCCACGTCGAACCGTACGTGTTCGAGGCCAACGGCGGTGACACCGTACACGCCGAGCTCGGGCGCTTCCGGGTTCCGCTCAACCGGACCCCCGGGGACCCGGACAGCCTCGAGCTCGCCCTGGTGCGGTTCCCGGCCACCGGGCCGGAACCGGGTCCGCCGATCGTCTACCTGGCGGGAGGGCCCGGCGGCTCCGGCATCGCGACCGCGCGCGGGAATCGCTTCGAGCTCTTCATGGCGCTGCGCGAGTTCGGGGACGTGATCGCGTTCGATCAGCGGGGGACCGGAATGTCGGAAGGCCCGTCGCCGGCAACGTGTCCGATCGGGCGCTCACTGCCCGCCTCGGAGCCCCTGGAAGAGAAGGCGCTTCGGGAGCTGACGCTCGACGTGGCGCGCGAGTGCGGGGCGTACTGGCGCGAGCAGGGGGTCGACCTGGGCGCGTACGACACCCGGAACAACGCCGACGACCTCGCCGATCTCGCGGCCGCCCTCGGCGTTCCCCGGCTTCGGCTCTGGGCGATCAGCTACGGCACGCATCTCGGCCTCGCGGCGATGCGGCGTCATCCGGGGCTTGTGGAGCGGGCGATCCTCGCGGGGGTGGAGGGGCCCGACCACACGGTGAAGCTGCCGTCCTACTGGGAACACCAGCTGAGCAACCTCGAGCGGCTGATCGCCGAGGATCCGGTCGCCGCCGCCGAGTTCCCGGATCTGCGCGGGATGATGGAGGGCGTCCTCGACCGGCTGGAGCGTCGACCGGCGCCGGTCGAGATGATCAGCGCCGACCGCGCCGACACCGTGCGCTCCGTCGTCTCCCGATTCGCGGTGACGATGCGGACGATCAACCTGATGCGCGATCCTTCCACGCTCGTGACTGTTCCCTATCTCTTCCAGCGCATGGCCGAAGGCGACTTCTCGCCCCTCGCGGGAACCAGTGGGGCGGGAGGGCTCACGGCGATGGGCGACGTGACCGACGCCGCGTCGGGCATCTCCGCGGAGCGGCTCGAGCGCTACCTGCACGAGGACAGCACGACGCTGCTCGGAGGCGGCGACCAGCTCGTCGGCGCCTACATGGCCGAAGCGCTCGGCGTTCCGGACGTCGGGGACGACTTCCGGCAACCGGTGCGCTCCGACGTCCCGGTGCTGCTGATCAGCGGAACGCTCGACGGGCGGACGCCCGTGCAGAACGCGCTCGACGTGATGGAAGGGCTGTCGAACGCCGAGCACCTGATCATCGAGAACGCGGGGCACTCAGACGATCTGTTCCTGTCCTCGCCCCGCATACTCGAGGTGATGCGGGCGTTTCTCGCCGACCGCGCCTTGCCGACCACGCGTCTCGTCGCGGCGCCCCCGGATCTCCAATCCGGACGGCTGCCGCCCTCGCTTCCGCCCGGGTTCGAGGACGAGATCGTCGGCGCCTATCAGCGAGGGCCGGCGGACGTATGGCGGGTCGTTTACCAGGGCGCGGTCCGCTCGCTCGGCGGCGACGGCGCGGAGACGGGCCGGACGACCTTCCTCCAGGTCCGCATCCGTGGCAACGGCTTTCCGCTGGCCGTGAACGCCGACACCTCGTTCTCGATTCCGTTCTTCGGGCCGGACGTGAAGTTCCGGTTCGTCCGCGGCGCCGGCGGGGACGTGGAGCGCCTCGAGTTCACGAACTCCGGCGGAGAGATGTCGGAGCTCACCCCCGTGCGCTGGGAGGACGTCGCCTTCGTCGAGGGAGAGAGCTGGCTCACCGCCGGGCCGTATCAACTGGATGAAGGCGCAAGCTGCTCGGAGACGTTCCCGGTCGAAGAGGATCTATCGCCGACGTCCCGGCCCGAGTCCTTTGACTGGCGGCCGGGCTCCGGTGACGACGGCTTCGTCGACTTCGAGGAGATCTTCGGCGGTTCGACCCTCGGCGGCGTCGGGTACGCGTCGCTGATCGTCCACGCGCCCGCATCGATGCCGGTCGAGCTCCGTCTGGGGAGCGACGACGACGCCCGGGTCTTTCTCGGCGACGAGCTCGTCCACTCGTTCGATGGGATGCGCCACGCGTGGGAGGCGCAGGACGTCGTGCCCGTGACGCTTCGGGCGGGACCCAATCACCTCCTGGTCAAGGTCTGCAATCGCGACTCGGACTGGCGGTTCAACCTCCGGATCACCGACGAGCGCGGCCGATCGGTGGAGAGGGAGCAGGGGACGGAGCCGGGGGCGGTGCACCTGGGCGAAGCCACGC
>CAZOEX010000340.1:0-2362 GCA_964578925.1 uncultured Gemmatimonadota bacterium
CCTCCCGGGCCGCGTTCCGCTCGACCTCGAGCTGATTTCCGTGGCGGACGAGGGTCGCCACGTATAGCCCCAGAAGGACGGCGGCAGCCGCCACGACTGGTGCGACCCAGCGGTGCCGGGTCGCAAATTTGCGCGCCCGATAGAGCAGCCCGGCTGGATGGGCCGTAATCGGCTGGCCCTCGAGATGCCGTTCGACGTCCTCCGCCATTCCCAGGGCGGAGCCGTATCGCCGGTCGGGATCCGTTTCGAGCGCCGCGAGGACGATGGCGTCGAGATCGCCGCGCAGGCGGCGGGACAGGCGTTCGGGCGTGAAGCGGCGGGCCTTCGCCACCCTCTCGTCCACGCGACGGGCCACGCGGCTCGGAGCCGTCGGCGTCGGCGTGGGGTCCTCAGCCAGCTTCGCGCTCGCTCCTCGTGCTTCTCGCGGTCGCGCGCCGGACAGCAGGCGATGGAGCAGAAGTCCGAGCTGGTAGACGTCCGTCGCGGTCGTAATCGCATCGCCGCGGACCTGCTCGGGGCTCGCATACTCCGGCGTCAGGGTACGTCGGCCAGTTCGGGTGTGCACGTCGTCACCGGCAACCAGGTCGGGATCCAGGATCTTCGCGATTCCGAAATCCAGCAGCTTCACCCGGCCCTCCGCCGTCACGAGGATGTTCGACGGCTTCAGGTCGCGGTGTACGACGAGCTTCGTGTGTGCGTGGTGCACGGTCCGGGCGACGTCGGCGAAGAGCTTCAGCCGCTCATCGACGGAAGCGTTCCGCGCGTCGCACCAATCGGTGATCGGAACGCCCTCGACGCGTTCCATCACCAGGTACGGGCGCCCGTCGTTCGTCGCCCCGCCGTCCAGAAGCCGGGAGATGTTCGGGTGATCGAGGGATGACAGGATCTGTCGCTCCGCTCGAAAGCGGCGGACGATGTCGTCAGTGTCCAGGCCGCGACGGAGGAGCTTCAGCGCCCCGGTCTGCCTGTATTCGTCGATCCGCTCGACCAGGTAGACCGTGGCCATTCCCCCGCGGCCCAACTCTTCGACGATCCGCCATCTGCCGATGCGTTCGCCCGGAGTGGCTGCCGGGGCCGCGCTCTGGCCCACGTACTCAGCCAGCTCGGCCAGCGTGTCGGGCGAGAGCACGGGCGGCGCTTCGAGAAACGATCCCGCCTCCTCATGCCGTCGGAGCAACCGCTCGACATCCGTGCGAAGCCGCTCATCTACGTCGCGGAGATTCTCCAGAAACGCAGTACGCTCTTCCGGTGGTCGCTCCAGTACGCGGGCGAACAGGTCGTCGACTTCGCTCCATCGGTCCGGCGGCTGCCGCTCACTCATGATCTTCCGGTTTCACCCGCGTTCGAGCTGCTCGGTTTTCACTCTCCGCGTCCCTGTCCACCGATATCTCGTCCGAGCCCGCGACGAGATCTTCGTACAGATAGGTCTTCGCGCGCGCCCAATCCCGATCCACGGTGCTCGTCGAGACCCCGAGCGCTTCCGCCGTTTCCGGCACAGTCATCCCGCCGAAGAAGCGGCACTCGACCACCTTCTCGAGCCTCGGGTCACGTTCGGCCAGCCTGGCCAACGCCCGCTCGAGGACGAGGATGTCAACCTCGCTCGCAGGCGTGGTCGACGCCGTGTTCTCTCGCAATGGAATCCGCACCCCGCCCGATCGCTTGTCCGCATTCTTACGCCTCGCATGGTCGATCAGAACGTGGCGGATGACTCTGGAAGCAACTGCGAAGAAATGGGCCCGATCACCCCAGGAGGCCTCCGCCTGGGGCAGCATTTTCAGGTAGGCTTCGTGGACGAGATCCGTCGTGTCCAGCGTGTGCCCGACACGCTCGTTCTGCAGTCGGCGATGGGCGATACGGTGCAGGTCGGCATAGACGACGTCGATGAGCTGATCGAACGCTTCGTGGTTGCCGTCGGCGCACCGCCTCAGGAGGCGCGTAACATCGGGCGGGTCGGTGGCGGGCTCCACCGGCTGATTCTGTGCGTCGGCCATGGTGCCTACAAAATGAGCATCGGAGTCGGGTGCCGCACGGAACTCGTGCGTTCCATTCTCGGGGGGGGGGCGGCTGCTGCTTCGACTTGGCTCGACCCGCGTACCCGAGCTATTCTAGCCGAGGCGCGCGGCGACGGTCCGCCGCGCAGAAGTCACCAGAACAGCCGGAGGAAGGTCCTCATGTCGTCCCTGTCCCGTGCGCTCACCGGCAGGCATCTGTCCTTCGATCTCGACGAGCAGATTGCGGAGATCCGGCGCGACGAAAACTACGTAGAGTCCGGCCGCCTCGGCCGGACCCTGGTCAAGGAAGGCGCGTTGCGCCTGACGATGACCGTGCTGGCCGAGGGCGCGGAGGTGGGCACTCATCAAGC
>CAZOEX010000341.1:0-2350 GCA_964578925.1 uncultured Gemmatimonadota bacterium
CGTCGCGCGTTCGACCACGTTCCGCAGCTCCCGCACGTTGCCCGGCCAATCGTGCGCCTCCAGCAGCTCGAGCGCCTCGTCCCGAACGCCCTGGACGTCCGTATCGTGCTTCCGATTGAATTCGCGGATGAACGCCTGCACGAGCAACGGGATGTCGCCCTCGCGTTCCCGGAGGTCGGGAAGCTTCACTTCGAACACGGCGAGCCGGAAGTAGAGATCCTCCCGCAGCAAACCCTCTTCGATCGCGGCATCGACGGGACGGTTGGTCGCCGCGAGCACGCGGACGTCGAACTCGATGTCGCGACTGCCGCCGAGCCGCCGCACCTGCTGCTCTTCGATGATGCGAAGGAACCTCGGCTGCAGGTTGATCGGCATCTCCGCGATCTCGTCGAGAAGCAGGAAGCCGCCGTCGGCCATCTCGAATGCGCCGCGGCGAAGCTCCGTGGCCCCGGTGAACGCCCCCTTCGTATGTCCGAAGAGCTCGCTCTCGATCAGTCCTTCCGGAATGGCGGCGCAATTCAGGGCGATGAAGGGCCCCTTCGATCGCTTGCTGAGCTGGTGGATCGACCGGGCGACCAGCTCCTTTCCCGTCCCGCTGGCCCCGGTGATGATGGCGGACGCCTCGTTCTGGGCGAGCAGCTCGACGGTGGCGAACACCTCGCGCATTGCGTCGCTGCGCCCGATCATGCCCGCAAAGCCGGGCTGGTCCTCGAGCTGATGGTCGAGCTCGGCCACGCGGTGGCGAAGCGACAGATCCGCGATCACGGCTTTCAGCACGGCGTCGAGCTTGTCGGTTTCGATCGGTTTCGTGAGGAAGTCCTCGGCCCCTTCCTTCATCGCCTCGACGGCCAGGTCGACGCTCCCGTGCCCGGTCATCATGATCACGGGACGGCTGGAGTCGTCCTTCTTCAACAGGCGGAGCAGCTCGATGCCGGACATGCCGGGTAGCACGATATCGGCGAGGACGACGTCCGGATCCTCCGATTCGATCGCCGACCGCGCGTCGTCCGCATCCGGCACGGCCTGCACCCGGTAGCCCCAGTCCTCGAGCCGCACCGTGAGCACTTCCCGCATCGTTTCGTCGTCGTCCACGACGAGCACCGACAGTCCGTCCTGGGTCATTCGCTTCCCTCGAAGAGGTGTGAAAGACGGCGGCTAATCTCGCGACGCGATCCCCCGGAATCAACTCGGATGCCCCGCCGCGAAGCCACCGAGGAGGGAAATCTTTCCGGCTTGAGGGGCCGGTGGCACCGGGAATTTCTCCCGGATCCCGCGGCGCGGACGGCTTGCAACGTCATGTGCATGGACTTCATCTGTAATTATCACAACGGATTATGGTTTTCGACTCTGGCGGCACGTCGATTGCGCTCGATGAATGTCGCGCGGGGCATCCGTCGCCGGAGGACCGGCGCTACCGAGGAAACGGGGATTCAAACGAGGAGACAGATCGTGAGCACGACATTCGGATCGCGGCCGCTGGCCGTGGGCATCGCAGCTCTCGCCGTGTTCGCCACGGCGGCCTGCTCGGCCAAGGTCGACCAGGAAACGTACGAGGCCGATATGGCGGCCATTCGCGCCGACCTCGACGGCCTGGACTCGCGCGTCGGCATGAACGAGGAGCAGCTGGCCGAGATGCAGACGCGTCTCGACGAGCTCGAGAGCGAGCTGGGCGCGCTGCGTGAGGACTTCGACGTGACGGTCGCTCGACTCGAGACGGGGATCCGGTTCGCCACGCCGGTCCACTTCGCCTTCGACGACGCGACGATCCGAGCGGAGGACCACGAGCTGCTGAACCGCTTCTCCGACGTCGTGAGCAACCACTACGACGGCGCCCTCATCACGGTGGAAGGCTTCGCCGATCCGGCCGGCACGCGGGCGTACAACCAGCGGCTCTCGGAGCGTCGCGCGGCTTCCGTGGCGAACTACCTGCAGTCCAACGGCCTCGCCGGCGCGGAGATGCGCACGGTGGGCTACGGCGAGGACCGCCAGGTCGAACCCGGCGCCCGGGGACCGGGCGAGTCGGGTCTCGTCAACCGCCGCGTCGCCTTCGTCATCGACTACGCGCCGGAGGCCGAGACGGACTCCGAGGATTTGGTGACTCAGTCCGAGACGGAGCGTACCTGACGTAGTTCCAGGGCAGCGACGCACCGCGCCGGCGACCCGACGGGGTCGTCGGCCGGGGCATCCCCCCGAACCCCCGGCCCGCTCTGCGGTGTCCGGGGGTTCGGTGCGTCCGGAGGTTCTTTCGTTCCTCGGAGGGCTACTTGCCGGGCCGGCGGATCACGTACGAGCAACTGTCGTCGCCGTCGGGCATGTAGGCGAAGCGCTCGAGCTCGCCATCGACGAGCTG
>CAZOEX010000342.1:0-2341 GCA_964578925.1 uncultured Gemmatimonadota bacterium
TCGGCACGGCGGCGATCGAGCTGCCGTCGGGGCTGATCGTCGCGGCGGTCGTGGCGGTGAACCCCGTGGGGGATGTCGTCGACCCGGAGACCGGACGGGTCGTGGCGGGCGTGCGAACGAAACAGGGTGACGAACTCGACTCCGCCCGGCGGATTCTCCGGGAAGAGGGGACCGCGACGGATCCGCCGGCCAGCAATACGGTCATCGGCGTCGTCGCCACGAATGCGGTGCTCACGAAGGCCGAGGCCACGAGGGTCGCGCAGATGGCGCACGACGGACTGGCCCGGACCGTCGTTCCGTCCCACACGCCGTGGGACGGCGACACGATGTTCGCGCTGTCGACGGGCGAACATCCGCTGGCGTCGGAGGGTGGGCTGACGGTGGTCGGGGCGCTGGCGGCCGACGCCGTCGCCGAGGCGATTCTCAGGGCGGTCCGCGCCGCCGAGTCGATCGAAGGCATCCCGGCCCGGGACGGCCTTCCGCGCTACGACGCGGCACCCGGAGGCTCGTGAACTTCACCCTCGCCCTCCTGGCCGCATATGCCGTGGCGCTCGTCGGCCTCGGGCTGTGGATCGGTCGTCGGGTAGGAGACAGCGCGTCCTTCTTCGTCGCCGGACGGCGGCTGTCGCCCGTCCTCCTCTGCGGAACGATCCTGGCGGCCAACATCGGCGCCGGCTCGACCGTCGGGGCGGCCGGCCTCGGATACCGGGACGGCCTGGCGGCCTGGTGGTGGGTCGGCTCGGCGGCGATCGGCACGATGGTCCTGGGCATCTGGGTCGGCCCCCGGATCTGGAAATTGGCCCGGGACCACGACCTCTACACCGTGGGAGACTACCTCGAGCTGCGCTACGGCGTGTCGGTGCGGGCGGTGGTCGCCGGGGTGATGTGGCTGGCCACCCTGGCGATCCTGGCGGGCCAGCTCATCGCGGCGGCCTGGATCCTGGACGCCGTGGCCGGCATCCCGAAACCCGTCGGCTGTCTCGTCGCCGGCGGCGTGATGACCCTCTATTTCACGGCGGGCGGGCTCACCACGTCGGCGTGGGTGAACATGGTGCAGCTCGTCGTATTGCTCCTCGGCCTCCTCGTCACCCTTCCGCTCGCCCTGGACACCGTCGGGGGATGGGAGGCCGTCGCGCGGGCGGGAGCCAGCGCGTCGCCCGACTACTTCGGCTTCACCTCGGGCGGCGCGTCCGGGTGGATGTACCTGTTCCTCCTGGCTCCCGCCTTCATCGTCTCGCCCGGACTCATCCAGAAGGTCTACGGCGGACGCGACGAGAAGACGGTGCGGCTGGGGGTCGTGGTGAGCGCCGTTCTCCTGGCGCTGTTCGCCATCGTGCCGCCCGTCTTCGGAATGGTGGGCCGGGCGCTGGATCCGGGGCTCCTCAACCCGGAGCTGGCCCTGCCGGTCGTGTTCACCGACGGCGTTCCCGTGGCGATCGGCGCCCTCGCCCTCGCCGCGATCTTCTCGGCCGAGATCAGCTCCGCCGACGCCATCCTCTTCATGCTCTCCACCTCGCTCGCGGAGGACATCTACAAGCGATTCGTCCGGCCGGAGGCCACCGATCGCGAGGTCCTGAGGATGGCGCGTCTGGCCGCGATCGCCGGTGGAGCGGCCGGAATCGGGCTGGCGATCGTGCTGCCGTCGGTGATCGGATCGCTAAGCCTCTTCTACACGCTGCTCTCGGTGAGCCTTTTCGTGCCCGTCGTCGCGGGACTCTACACCCGGATGCCCGGAACCCCTGCCGCGCTCACGGCCATGGCGGGGGGAGTGACCGGCGTCCTCCTGGTTCGCTTCGGATTGCTCCCGGGGACCGCCTGGGCGACGCCTTACACCGTCGGCCTCGCCACGGCCGCGATCGGCTACCTGCTCGGGTGGACGCTCGGCGGGTCTCCGAAGAGTGGCACCACGACGGCGTGAGGATCTCGCCCACGAGCTGACGGTAGCGGACCGCGCCCGGCTTCAGGGGCGACCGGCTTCAACCGCGCCCGACTTCAGGGGCTCACCCGAGCGCGCACTCGTTCTTCCCGGCCTCGAGCACCTCCGCCTCCTCTTCGGTGACGCCGCGCAGCCCCACGTTGATCGCTTTGATGACCGGATAGATCTCCGGCGGGGTGGAGAGACCGCTCCGCACCTTCACCCGGAACTCCTCTTCGGAGGTGATCGAGAGGGTCGGGTTGGACGCCAGGAGGTCTTCGAGCGGACGCCCCACCGACAGGTCGGCGTTGCGCTCATCGTCCGAGCCGTAGTGGGCCGGGTAGATCACCGCTTCCTCCGGCCAGCGTTCGCGCGCGGCTTCGAGGCTGTCCCAGAGCTCGCCCGTCCATTCTTCCGTCTTGCCCG
>CAZOEX010000343.1:0-2333 GCA_964578925.1 uncultured Gemmatimonadota bacterium
GCAGGATCTTGCCGATGTGGCTGTCGAGGTCCTGCGCCTGGTCGCGGATCGGACGGCGCGATCTCTCGCCGAGCGTCACGAAGAGATGCCCGTCGGGTGTGAACAGGAGGCGGGAGCCGAAGTGGTGTCCCCCGTCGTAGGCCGGCGTCGTGCGCAGGATCACCTCGACGTCCTCGACCGATCGCCCGTCCTCCGAAAGCACTGCGCGCGCCACGCTCGTCGCGTTCTCGCTGCCCCCGCGAGGCTCGGAGTAGCTCCAGTAGATCATGCGGCTCGACTCGAAATCCGGACCCAGAGCGACGTCGAGGAGCCCGCCCTGATTGCGTGCCGAGACTTCAGGCACCCCGATCAGCGCCGGCCCGACGTTGCCGTCCGCCGAGATCACCCGCATGGAGCCGGGCCGCTCCGTGACGAGAAAACGTCCGTCCGGCAGAGGCTCCACGGCCCACGGGTGAACCAGCCCGCTCGCGACGACGACGACCTCGAAATCGACGTCGGAGTCGATACCGCACGCCCGGGTCTGCCCGTCGAACGTGGGCTCGAATTGCGTGGCGTTCCGTTCTCTCGTCTCGAGGGGCTCACACTCCTGGACGGCGTCCGAGACGCCAGCCGTCGATTCGGCAGCGTTCTCCTCGGCCGGAGCCGGGGCGCAAGCCGTGAAGACGGCCAGAATGATTGCCAGAACCGTACCGGTCATGACGGCGCCGGCTCGGCGCGACGACGCGTTCTCGAAACGTGGTGTGATCGGGCTGCAGGCAGACATCGAAACCTCTACGGGGGGATACATTGCATCGTTCTCCTCAGCGGCTCAACAAGTGATTACCAGTCAGGCCGGCCTGTGTGCCGAATGACGCGTAGCGCCCCGCGAACGCGGTCAGCGGATGGGATGCCGGACTCGCAGGGGAGAGGTGGAAGTGGGCGGCGGATCCAGCAGGTGGGGTGGAGCTACCAGCGGCGGGGTGTCTGCTGGGCGGAGTCCCTGGGGCCGGTCCCGAACAGAATGCTGGCGAGAAGCCGCGCGGCGTCCAGGTACCAACCCGTGCTTCGGATCAATCGTCTGAGCATCGTTGCCTCCGAGAGAAAGTTCGGTCACGCTGGACGAGCGGCGCGTAACGCCGTTAACCCCCCCGAGTTCCCGCCCAGCGCAAACCGAGCTTCCAACGACCCGAGGGTAGACGGCCGCCGTCACATGGCCGTCATCGGCGGATGACGGCGGCGTAGCGGCGATCGTAACGGTCGGGTGTGACAATCTGTTGCGGCGAGTCGACCGCGGTGGCGACACGAGCCAAACGTCGTCCTCGCTCCCGGGAACCTCACGACGTCGTCGTGGCACTCAACAAGTAGCGGCCTTTGAAGGAGGGCGATGAGTTGTGACCAGGGAGGGAGAAATGAGGAGACATCCGAGGAAGCCGGGATCGCTGGCCGCGATCGCTGCGGCCGTGCTGATGCTCACGCCGCTGCCGGCCCTCGCTCAGCGCGGGGCATCGGCGTCGGCCGACGAGGTAGAGTCGCCCGAGTCGACGGCTGTCGAGCTCGCGCCGCGGTCGATGCAACGCGGCCAGGTGCAACGCGGCCAGATGCAGCGCCACCAGATGCAGCAGGATGAGTGTGCCCGGATGCCGATGCAGCAAGGTGAGCGCGGCCAGGTACAGCGCGCCCGACGCGGCCAGATGCAGCGCCAGCAGGGAACGGACCAGGGAATGCGGACCGGCGCCGATCTCACCGAACGGGAGCGGCTCGAACGGATGCGCCAGCACATGGTCGCCGGCATGCGCCGGATGGCGACCCGACTGGCCGCCGTGCAGGACCGAATCCTGGCGCTCGATCGCGGGGACCCGGACGCGGCTCCACCGGTGGACGCGAACTCGGAGGGAGTGGATCGATGAGCGAGCCTGCCGAGGCCTTCGACATATCGCTGACGCTGGATGACGAGTATCGCTTCCAGGTCGACTTCGGGCAGCCCGGCGTGCCGAGCCTTCAGGTGGACGAACCCGAGCCGCTGGGAGAGGGTGAGGGTCCCAATGCAGCGCGCTTGCTGGCGGCGGCCGTCGGAAACTGCCTGAGCGCCAGCGCGCTCTTCTGCCTGCGCAAGGCGAAAGTTTCCGCATCTGGCATGCGGACCGAGGTGCGAACGCAGCTCGTCCGCAACGAGGCGGGGCGCCTCCGCGTCGGCAAGATCGAGGTGAGCATACACCCGGAGTTGGAGGACGAAGACCGGGCGCGTATCGCCCGGTGCCTCGATCTGTTCGAGGACTTCTGCCTGGTCACCGAGAGCGTGCGCAAGGGAATCGACATCGACGTGGATGTCCATGTCGACGCACCGGAGGCCGAGG
>CAZOEX010000344.1:0-2332 GCA_964578925.1 uncultured Gemmatimonadota bacterium
GCAGGAACGCGATGGAATCCCATCAACTGCCCGAGAACACACACGCACATGCAACAAAGTTGCCGACGTATACACGTAGACAGAGGAGAGGCTGATGGATGTTGCTCGTGGGGCACTCGCCAAGATCGACAGGCAGCTGCTCGCAGGCATGGAGCACGACCAGGCCTCTCGGATGGTCCGTGTACCCGTGTCAGATGCGATGTGGGCCACATGGAAGCGCTACTGCGCCGCCATGGGCGTTTCCATGGGACGTGGCATCGCCGACCTCATCGCACATGAACTCCTCGTCGCAGCTGCAACCGAAGATCAGTCCGGAGCCTTCCTTGACGAAGTTGAATCCCGCCTCCTCAGCAGGTCCGAAGAACTCGATCGCCGGGAGAGACGTCTCGACCAACGAGAACAAGACATACGCAGGTCGGCGGAGATTCTCAGGGCGAGGACCGTGCCATACCGGCCGCCGAGCACCGAGCCAGGTCGGAACGACCGCTGTCCATGTGGGTCAGGCTTCAAGTACAAACGATGCCACGGTACCTAGCTCGCCACATCGCATGAACCACGCTCGGTGAGATATCGAAGTGCCCAGGATTGCATGATTTGCCCGGGGATCCGGCCGATTCTCCCGCGCTTCGTGCGCTGTGAAGATTGGGCGACTTCGGTCGGCTAGTTCAAACAGCAGACGAGATCGAGTAGTCGCAGAGTCTCACAAAAACCAACCTCCTACTCTCCCTCCTTGGCCCCGTGACCACAATATGTTTTGGCGACGTAGGACAGGATCGTGTCATTAGGACGCTCCCAGCCCGTGAGGCATACAGTGGACTGGCCAGCAATCGCTTCAGTGGTGATGCTTGTCGGGTTGTTTGGCCTGGTCCAAGGCCTCACGTATCCGCTGCTTGCTCTCGTGCTGGAGACGGCGGGCCGGTCTTCGTCGCTCATTGGCATCAACACGGCTATGACGCCACTCGGATTGATCCTCTCCGCCCCGATGATTCCCGCGCTGGCTGCCCGGTTTGGTGCCGTGAGAGTGGCGTCCATCGGCGTCTTCAGTATCGCCTTCCTACTCATAACGCTGGGGGCGACGACTGCGTTGGTCGTGTGGTTCCCTGTCCGGTTTCTCCTCGGTGGTGCGATCAATGCTGTCTTCATCACTGCAGAAGCCTGGATCAACCAACTCGCACCGACCCAACGCCGCGGACTCGTGTTGGGTGTGTTCTCGACGTTCCTATCAATTGGGTTTGCTGCCGGCCCATTCGTGATCGTTGTCGCCGGGTCTCAAGGCTGGACACCGTTCTTGATCGCTGTGGCCTTCGCACTAGTCGCTGGCGTCACGTTGATAGTCATGCGAGGCCGCCTTCCGAGATTCGTTTCGGGTTCCTCGACCACGATTCGTTCGTTCCTGGCGGTCGGTTTCAGCTTGTGCGTCGTTGTTGCCATTGCTGCTGCATTCGACCAAGCGACGCTGTCGCTGCTCCCTATCTATGGGATCGAAGCGGGTCGAACCGAACAAATGGCGGCAGGGATGCTCACAGTGCTCATCGCTGGCAACATCTTTCTCCAGACGCCAATCGGAGCGCTGACCGACCAGATCGGAACACGCCGCGCTCTCGCAACACTTTGCGCCATAGTGACGATTGGGGCTCTAGTCATTCCCATTGCCTTTTCGGCTTGGCCTATCTGGCCGATCCTCTTCCTCTGGGGTGCAGCGGGATACGGCATCTACACCGTGGCCTTGGTCGCCCTCGGACATCGGTTCACTGGCCCAACGCTCCTCGCTGGCAACGCTGCGTTTGCGTTCTTCTGGGGCATCGGAGGCGCAATTGGCCCGCCAGCTTTGGGCGGGCTGATGGACGCTCTTGGGGCCGACGCATTCTTTGTTGGTATCGCCGTCGGCTACGCATCGCTCATGGTTGTAACGCTGCTGCGCAAAACATCCGTGACCCGATAGGTGAAAGAGATCTGATTGGACATGGGACGGGCAACCGGACAGCTTCGGATCAACCTGGTATGTGCTGATAAACAACGCTCCAACGATGGCGCGTCCGAGATCGGCATTCTCGGGGTGCCTCGCCAATTGCGGAGTCGCCACTCAGTGTGATCTTCACTCGAGAACTCACGATGGTGTCCAGGACAGCCCCGATCTAACCAAGAGTCCGCGGAGAGTCCGCGAGAGTCCGCAAAACGTCCAGAAAGGTCGCGAAAAGTTGCGAAACCGGAACGAGTGGAGGACGCGCCAGAATCCCAACTGATAAAGGGCGATTTGGGCGATCACGCAGCTAGATGGATTGGTGGTCAGGGACGGCGTCGATCCGTCGACCTCCGGTTTTTCAGACCGGCG
>CAZOEX010000345.1:0-2320 GCA_964578925.1 uncultured Gemmatimonadota bacterium
GCCCGGGGGAAGGTGCTGAGGAGGTAGGCGACCTCGGGCCGGCCCCCGCAACAGACGGAAGCCCCCGCGACGCAGTAGGATGGGAGCGTTCCTGCAAGAACGAACTCCCAGACCGCGACGGGGGGCTTCCGGCCATGATTCTACGCGAGGTGTCCATGCGGATCAAAGCGCTCGCCCGTCAGGGCGTCCCCAAGGCCGAGATCGCGCGGCAGTGCGGCGTCTGCCGCCAAACCGTCTACAACCACCTGAACCGGGAGAGCTCGAGCCCGAAACCTCGGAAGCGGCGTCCCTCGAAGCTCGACCCCTACAGGGACTACATCCGCACCCGGCTGGAGCGGTACAACCTGCCGGCGACGGTGCTGTTCCGGGAGATTCGGGCGATGGGCTACGAGGGGAAGCTGACGATTCTCCGGGACTTCGTCCGGCCGCTGAAGAAGGAGCTCACCCGGAAAGTGGTCGAGCGTTTCGAGACCCGACCCGGCCACCAGGCCCAGATCGACTGGGGGCAGTGTGGGACGATCATGGTGGGCGGGGAGCCGAGGACGCTCTACCTGTTCACCCTGGTGCTCGGCTACAGCCGGATGACCTACGCCCGGTTCACGACCTCCTGCCGGCTTCCCGCGCTGCTGGACTGCCTGCAGCGGGCCTTCGGGGCGCTGGGCGTTCCCGAGGAAATCCTCGTCGACAACATGAAGCAGGCGGTCGATCAGCACGACGCCGGGACGGGAGCGGTCCGATGGAACCGGGCCTTTCTGGATTTCGCCGAGCACCACGGCTTCGTCCCCGCCGCCAGCCCGCCCTACTGGCCGCAGGCGAAGGGGAAGGTCGAGCGGGGGATCGGCTACGTGAAGCGGAGCTTCCTCGAGGGACGAGCTTTCTCGGGGCTCGAGGATCTGAACCTCCAGCTCGCCGGCTGGCTGGACGGGGTCGCCAACGTCCGCGTCCACGGCACCACGGGCGAGCGGCCGGTGGACCGCTACGCCCGGGAGCGGGAGCGGCTGACGCCGCTCACGTCGATCCCGCACTACGACACCCGGCCCGTGGAACTGCGGGTCGTCCACCGCGACAGCCACATCCGGTACCGGGGCGTCGACTACAGCGTCCACCCGGAGGCCGTCGGTCGCACCGTGGCGGTCCGACCCGAAGGAGAAGCGGTAGGCGACCTGTTTTCGGTCTTCCTGGGAGACCGGCGAGTGGCCCGCCACCGGCGACGGCCCAAGGGTACCGGTCGCGTCACGCTCTCCGAGCATCGGGGAGCGATCCAGGAACTCACCCGGGGCTCGGGCGAAAAGGCCCGCCGTCGGCATGGCCGTCAGCCGCGCTTCGTCCAGCAGGCGACCCCTGAAGAGGTGGCCCTGACCCTGGAGCGGATCCATCGCTGTGCGCCCTCGGTGGACGTCCATCCGCTGGAGGTCTACGAGCAGGTGGCCCGGAGGGCGGGCCGATGAGCGCAGCCGTCAGCTACGAGCGCGTCCGCGGCCAGCTCGAGGAGCTCAAGCTCGAAGCCGCCCTCGTCTCCCTGGACACCGTGCTGGAGCAGGGGCAGAAGAACGAGCAGCTGCCGGTCGAGATCCTCGACGAGCTCCTCAGCCGGGAGCTCTCGGCCCGCTTCGAGCGGCGGGTCGAGACGAATCTCAAGCTGTCCGGCCTGCCCGCCCTCAAGCGGCTCGAGGACTACGACTTCGACGCCCAGCCCCAGGCGCCCCGGGAGCAGATCGAAGAACTCGCCTCCCTGCGCTTCCTGCACCACGGCGAGAACGTCCTCTTCCTCGGCCCCTGCGGAGTGGGCAAGACGCATCTGGCCATCGCCCTGGGGCTCAAGGCCATCGAGCAGGGCCACCGCGTCTACTTCCTCACCCTCCACGACCTGGTCGCCAAGGTCCGGGCTGCCGAGGACCGGAACCGCCTCGACAGCCTGATTCGCGTCATCCAGCGGGCGAAGCTCTTCATCCTCGACGAAGTGGGCTACGTCCCGCTCGAGCCCGCCGACGCCACCTTCCTCTTCGAGGTCGTCAGCAAACGCTACGCGGCCCAGAAGCCGATCATCCTGACCTCGAACAAGAGCTACGGGCAGTGGGACGAGGTCTTCCCCGACCGGGTCCTGGCCACCGCCCTGCTGGACCGGCTGCTGCACCACGCCACCACGATCAACATCCGGGGCGAAAGCTACCGGCTCCGTCACCGACGCGAGGCCGGCCTCACCCCACCCACCTGGACCGAGGAGGCAACCACAGAAAAGAGCTGACCCCGGAGACCACCCAGCGCGAAGTGTCTAACTTTAGACCGTCGGATCTGTCCACTTTTTCACCGCTGTTGACAC
>CAZOEX010000346.1:0-2313 GCA_964578925.1 uncultured Gemmatimonadota bacterium
CTGGTCGACCTGGACGTCGAGACCCCCGTGTGGTCCCGCGTCTTCACCGTATCTCCGCTCGTCGTGGTGGGAACGAAGGAGGAGGACGGAGAATACGACCTGGCCCCGAAGCACCTCGCCATGCCCCTCGGCTGGGCCAACCACTACGCCTTCGTCTGCACGCCGCGTCACGCCACCTACCGGAACGCGAAGCGAGAGGGGACGTTCACCGTCAGCTATCCGCGGCCGTCGCAGATCGTCAGCGCGAGCCTCGCCGCGTCTTCGCGCGAGGGAGCGACGGGGGACAAGCCGATCGTGGACGACCTCGAGACCTTCCGGGCTTCCGTGGTCGACGGGCTGCTGCTGCGCGATGCCTACCTCTTCCTGGAGTGCGAGCTGCATCGGCTGATCGACGGGTTCGGCGGGGACGCCGAGCTGGTGACCGGCCGTATCGTAGCCGCGCGCGCCCATCGCGACGCGATTCGAGTCACGGAGGGAGACGACCAGCGCCTCGTCCACGAGTCGCCGCTCCTCGCCTACATCGATCCCGGGCGTTTCGCCGCGGTTTCCGAAACCCATCCGTTCCCCTTCCCGGCGGGCTTCCTGCGGTGACCGATCGAGCCAGCGCCGTGCTCGAGCATCTCGAATCCCGGCAACAGGAGATGAAGGAGCTTCTGGTCCGCCTCGCGGAGACGGAATCACCGACCCGCGATCCGACGGCCCAGGGACCGGTTCTCGACATCCTCGAGGCCGAGTTGCGATCGGTCGGCATGATGACGCTGCGGCTCTCCGGCCGGGAAACGGGCGGCCATCTCTTCGCCCGCCCGGCCGAGCGAGACCCCGGACGTCCCTTCCAGCTCCTGCTCGGGCATTGCGATACGGTCTGGGCCAGGGGCACGCTCGAGACGATGCCGGTGCGCAGCGATGGCGACCGACTCCGGGGGCCGGGCGTGTTCGACATGAAGGGAGGGCTCGTTCAGATGATCTACGCGTTGCGTGCCCTGAAGGAGCTGGATCTCGATCCGCCGGTCACGCCGGTCGTCTTCATCAACTCCGACGAAGAACAGGGTAGTCCGGAGTCCTTTCGCCACATCGATCGTCTGGCCCGGCGTGCCTGCCGCGCTTTCGTGCTCGAGCCGGCGCTCGGCCTCGACGGCCGGCTCAAGACCGCCCGAAAGGGGGTCGGTCGCTTCGTGGTCCGCGTGCTGGGGCGGAGCGCTCACGGTGGGCTCGAGCCGGAAGTCGGCGCCAGCGCGATCCTCGAGCTGTCGCACGTGATCCAGATGATGTACGAGATCGCGGACCCGGAGCGAGGGATCACGGTGAACGTGGGTGAGATCGCCGGCGGAACGGCGGCGAACGTGGTAGCCGCCGAGAGCCGGGCCGTCATCGACGTCCGGGTTCCGGACGAGGAAGCCGCTCGCGAGGTGGAGCGGTCGATTCATGGCATCGAGGCGGTGACACCCGGGACGCGGCTCGAGATCGACGGGCAGGTCGGCCGGGCGCCCATGGAGCGCACCCCGCGGAACCGGGCGCTCTGGCACATGGCCGAGCGGTTGGCGGCGGAACTGGAGCTCGAGGTCGACGAGGGCACCTCGGGCGGCGCGTCCGACGGAAACATCGCGAGCCGCCACACCGCGACCCTCGACGGTCTCGGACCGGTGGGGGACGGAGCGCACGCCCTGCACGAGTTCGTCGATCTCGATCAGATGCCCGAGCGCACGGCTCTTCTCACCCTCCTCCTGCTCGCGCCACCGCAGGAAGAACCCGGCGACGAGGAACCCGGCGAGCCTCCCGACCGGAGCACGACATGAACCAGCGCTATTTCTTCGGATCGCTCTGCCGCATCTCCGACCTCCCGGAGGAGCCTTTTACCGTCGCGCCGCTCGACCGCGCGGATTGGGCGACCGGCGACTATGTGGTCGGCGAGGTGACCGAGATCCCGAGTGGCCGGATCGTGGAGTTGACCAGCGGGAGGATGATCGAGGTGGCCGAGGGCGACCTGATCGTGGGTGCGTTCGGAGTCCGGCACGCCACCCTGGAGGCGACGGGACGCTGGGAAGCGATCGAGGAAGACGGCCGGATGCACCTGCTCACGGCCGCGGGGCTCCTGGGGCGGTGCACCTCTCTCTCTTCGGTGCTGCAGCCGTTGCCGTCCCTGCACTACCGCGGGCACGCGATGCGGCACGACCGGAAGCTGTGCATGGCGGACTTCGTGCGGCTCGCGCCGGATCGATTGTTCGATACCCCGACGATTCTGATCGTGGGCAGCTCGATGTCGGCGGGGAAGACGACAGCGGCGCGAATTCTCATCCGACAGCTCAAGAAGCTGGG
>CAZOEX010000347.1:0-2306 GCA_964578925.1 uncultured Gemmatimonadota bacterium
GCGGCCCTGCGAGCGGGCAGGTAAGAGGCCAGCGCGGCCACGGCCGAGAGCAGGAGTGGAACGGCCACGAAGATCACGGGGTCGGCCACGCTCACCTGGTAGAGCAGGCTCTGCAGTGTCCGCCCCAGCGCCCAGGCCCCCAGGAGCCCGAGTGCCATCCCCGCGGCCGTGAGGCCGAGCGTCCCCAGCAGGATCCGTCGCCGGATCGCCTTCGTCGAGGCGCCCAGCGCGACGCGGATCCCGATCTCCCTGTGTCTCTGCGCGACCGAATACGAGATGACGCCGTAGATCCCCAGCGAGGCGAGGATCAGCGCGAAGCCGGCGAACGCCGCGAGGAGGAAGACCGTGAAGCGCCGGTCGGAGACGGACCGGTCCACGATCTCGGAGAGCGGGCGGAAGTCGTTGAGCGGCAGGGTCGGGTCCACCGAGCCGGCGGCCCGCCGCACCGCCCCGGTGAGCTGGGCGAGCGAGCCCGTTCCTCGGGCGACGAGGTGGAGCGGGCTGTAGTCCGCCTGCTGCCGGAGCGGGAAGAAGACTTCCGGTTCGGGGGCCTGGTCCACCGCCACGTAGCGGGTGCCGCGCACGACGCCGACGACGTCCCATCGGCCCTGCCAGTTCACGAGCGTCTCGCCGACGGGATTGCCGTCCGGCCAGGCCGAAGCCGCGAGCGCTCCGTTCACCAGGATCACGCGGCGTCCGCCGCGGTCGTCGTCGGGGCTGAAGTCGCGGCCGGCCACGAGCGTGAGGCCCATGGCGTCGAGGTAGCCGTCGCTCACGATGCGGACGAAGGCGCAGTCGTTCTCCCACCCGGGGTCCTCTGGAAGGTCGAAGCACCACCGTCGGTTGAAGGCCATCGGCATGACGTCGACGTAGGCGGCGGCCTGGACGACGGGCTCTGCGCGGGTTCTGTCCAGGATCTGCTCGAAGTAGGCGCGCTCGGCCTCGCTCGACGCGAAGCGTTCCGAGGCGGGGTCCATCCGGATCGCCACCGTGTTCTCGGGCCGGAACCCGAGATCGACCTGGAGCACCTGAACGAAGCTCCGGATCATGAGGCCCGCCCCCACGAGCAGCACACAGGCCAGCGCGACCTCGGAGATCACCAGCCCTTTCCGGATGCGTCCGAGCCTCTTTCCCTGAGAGGCCCCGCGCCCGCTCCCCGCGAGCGCCTCGGAGAGCGTAGCGCTGGAGCTGCGAACCGCCGGCACGACGCCGGAGAGGATGCCGGTCAGGGCGGCGATGAGGATGGTGACGGCCACGACCCCTCTGTCCATCCGAACGGTGGCCAGGAGGGGGACGTCGACGTCGAGGCTGGCGAGCTGTCGGGTGCCCACCGCCGCCAGCCCGAGCCCGACGGCGGCGCCGAGAGCCGCGAGCGCCACGCTCTCCGCGAGCATCTGGCGGATGAGCCTACCCCGTCCCGCGCCCAGGGCGGCCCGGGTCGCAAGCTCTTTCTCCCTTCCGGCCCCACGGGCGAGGAGGAGGTTCGAGAGGTTCGCGCAGACCATCAGCATGACGAGTGCCACCGCGCCGACGAGCACGAGGGTCGCATGGCGGAAGTCCCCGCTCACGTGCTCTCGCAGAGGCCGCACGTGGGGCTCGAAGTCGTTGCGGGCCCCCCGGGGATTCCGTTCGGCGATCGCCCGGGCCTCCCGTTGGGCGGCGGCCACGTCCGCGCCCGGCTCGAGGCGGCCGACGAGGGCGAGCGTGTTGCCCTGCGCGTTCGTGTCTTCGTTGAGAGGGAAGGGCGTGACGTAGTCGATCTCGCTTCCCGGCGCGAAGATCGCGGCGTAGTCGAACGAGGCGGGGAGGACGCCGACGATCGTCAGCGGTCGGCCATCGACGTGCAGCGGGTCGCCGACGACCGAGGGATCGGCGCCGAACCGACGCACCCAGAACCCGTGCGTCAGGAGCGCCGCGGCGGGCCCGCCGGCCCGAGCCTCCTCCGGCGTGAAGAGCCGACCGAGCCGGGGCTCGACGCCGAGGACCGGGAAGAAGCTCTCCGTGACCCGGAGCCGGGTCACCCGTTCGGGGCGCTCCGTGCCCGTCAGGATGTGGTCGCCCTGGCCGTCGAACAGGTGGAACCCGGCCACGCCCGAGAGGAGGCGGCCGTGGGTCTCGAGGTCCTGGAGACGCGCGACCTGGGTCGTGATGTTCGAGAGCCGCTGGCCACGGCCCCACTCGCCATTGGAGATGAAGACGAGCCGGCCGGGCTCGTCGAAGGGCAGCGGCCGGAGCAGGAGCGCGTCGACCACGCTGTAGACCGTGGAGCTGGCCCCGATGCCCAGTCCGACGATGAGCGTGGCGAA
>CAZOEX010000348.1:0-2304 GCA_964578925.1 uncultured Gemmatimonadota bacterium
GCCGCGGTGAGGACACCGTTCAATGCCGAGAGCATCTGGCGCATCTCCGCACGAACCATCTGCCGTGCCTGCGGGGGGACGACGACGGCGGCTCGTCCGTCGCCGGCGTCCGAATCCGATTCCCGGCTGCCCCCCTGCGGAGCATTGTTGCACGCCGCGACGGCCAGAACGGCCACCAGGGCCGACGCGATGACTCCGATCTGTCTTCGGTGGGGACTATCCATCGAATCCTCGTCCAGGTGAAACGGGGCGCTCCCGGTGATGATCAGGGGCGGCCGCCTCGGTCATTGGCGTCGCGTAGCTGCACGAGGCGTCTCCGGCCGGAATGTACGTCTCGCGAACCAGGTCGGCGCCCAGCAGCTCCTGCACCAGGCCGATCTCGACGCGGCACGGCATCTTCGTGGCATCCACGAGACTGCGGAGCGGACAGTGACAGAGTCGGAGCCGCGGCGGGCCGTCCGCTTCGTCGTCGACGACGGCCATGAAGCCGAGTTCGGAGAGGATGTCCGCTACCTCGTCGAGGCGATCCCGGCCGAAGAGGCCGGCGACGCGCTCCGCCGCGGCCGACTTCCGCTCGTCGATCCATTCGTCGAAGAACCCCTCCAGCACGTCCTGGTGGTCCTCCCTGCGCAGGTACTCGGCCAGAAGCCGCAGGACCTCGGGCTCGCGGCGTGGAAAAAGACGTTCGGCGTCGGCCGTCAGACCGTATTCGATCTCGGGCCGGCCGCGCCCTTCACTCCGCGTGCCTTCGCGGCGCACGAGCCCTTCCTGCGCGAGTCTCCGGACGTGTTCACGGATGGTCTCCACGTTGAGGCCCAGCACATCGGCGAGCCGGGCGATCGTCTGCGTCCCCCTGTACTTGAAGAGGTCCAGGATCGCCCGCTGACTGCTGTTCAACTTCGGGATGTCCATGCCCCGACGATGACGGCCTGTCCCGTATTTGTCAAGGTCTATGCCATGATTATATATTGTGCGCGTGACGGGGTACGGTGAGCCTGGATGGCCGCCCCACGCACCATACGAATCGAACGAACCGGAAAGGGAGACCACGATGGATATCTCGGCTGAAAGTCGCGTGGGCGATATCGCCGCTACGCACCCGGCGGCGACGCGGGTTTTCTCGCGGTACGGCATCGACTACTGCTGCTCGGGAGGTCGTACGCTGACCGAAAGCTGTGACGAGAAGGCGATCGACGCGGACGACGTGCTCGCGGAGATTCAGAGCGAAAGCGAGGCGAACGAGCAGCCGGATCGCTGGCAGGACGCGTCGGCGGCGGAGCTGATCGAGCACATCGTGCTGGCCTACCACGAACCCCTGCGGGAAGAACTCCCGCGTCTCGAAGCGATGGCCCGCAAGGTGGCGCGTGTACATGGCCGAAAGCGGCCCGGTACGCTGGATGAGCTGTCGCGCGTGGCGACCGATCTCCGCGGCGAGCTGGAACGTCACATGGAAGAGGAGGAACGCGACGTCTTCCCGTCAATCGCGCGCGGCGGAACCGGAGACGCGGAGGGGCTCGAAAGCCTGGAGCACGACCACGCCGAGGCGGGGGTCGCCCTCGAGAGGATCCGGCGCCTGACCGACGACTATCGGCTCCCCTCGGAGGCCTGCGCCACCTGGGCCGGGCTGTGGCTCGGTCTCGAGGAGCTCGAACGGACGATGCACGAGCACATCCACCTGGAGAACAACATCCTCTTCCCACGCGCGCGAAGCGCCGGTTCGAACTAAGTGGGCTCGGCCCGGGTCCGCGGGGCGGGAATCGCCCGGCGAGCCCAGGTCGCCCACCAGTCGAACCACCGTCTCAGCAACGACGGCGTTGGCGTGCGGCCTCGGACGGTCGGCTCGGCGAAAACGACCTCGTAGTGCCGGACCATCTCCTCCCGTTCGAGCAGAAAATCGTCGTCTTCCGGATAGAAGACGGCGCGCTCGGTCGGCACGCCCGCGAACGCTTCCACATCTCGCTCGTGGCGCCAGAGCGAGACGATCGTGAACTCGGCGCGTTCCCCGTCGATGCGGCGCAGGGCCAGCACGCCTTCGTTGCCGGGTGTGGCTGCGAGGTCGCGGAGTCCCGTGCGTCCGAGGTACTCCAGATAGCGATCCGCGTCGGAGGCGCTGGTGGCGCCGGACCAGGTTCTGGCGATCGACATGTTTTCCGCCTTTCCTTCGTTGCCCTGCCGAACAATAACTATCTATGTATTGTTTGATAGTTATCACTATTGCCCGAGAGGCGCAACCGGTCAATTATAGTTTACTGGTTATTTCATCGGACGAGGATCTGGATAGATGATCGAGCAGCACTGGAGCTG
>CAZOEX010000349.1:0-2292 GCA_964578925.1 uncultured Gemmatimonadota bacterium
CGATGCGGGAGACGGTGGAGCTCGTCCGCATGGACCTGCCGGAGGAGATGGCGCGGCCGCTCATGGAGCGCGGTGTTCTGCCGGGCTGCCGGATGTGTCCGCTGCGCACGTCGCCGTCGGGCGATCCCGTCATCCTCGTGGACGGAACCATACTGGCCCTTCGCCGCGACCTGGCCCGCTGTCTCTGCGTGAAGAGCGTCGCCGGCGCTGCCTGAGGAGTCGTCCCGAGCAGTGCCTTCCCCCCCAGTAGCGACCCCATCCTCGACCGACCGTGCGACACTCCCTCCGGAGGCACCGGCGGACGCTCCGCCTCTCGTCGCGCTGGTCGGCCCGCCGAACTCCGGCAAGACGACCTTCTTCAACCAGCTCACCGGAATGCGACAGAAGGTCGCCAACTACCCGGGCGTAACCGTCGAGAAGCATCTGGGACGGGTGTCGCTCGCGGACGGCCGGATCGTCGAGTTGCTCGACCTGCCCGGGGTCAACGGCTTCTCGGGCCGGTCGCTCGACGAGCGGGTGACGATGGACGCGCTGGCGGGCCGAATCGAGGGAATGCGTCGCCCCGACGCCGTGATCCTCGTGGTGGACGCCACGCGGCTCGAGACCCAGCTCATGCTGGCCGAGCCCTTGCTGGAGATGGGCCTTCCGACCCTGCTCGTCCTCAACGTCATCGACGAGTTCGACGCCCAGCAGGGCGCCGTGCACGACGACGTGCTCGCGGAGGAGCTGGGCGTGCAGGTCGCGCGGACCGACGCCCGGTCCGGAGTGGGGATGGACGACGTCCGGCACTTCATCGCGGAGACGGCCCGGCAGCAGGGATGGGCCTCGGCTCTCGGAAATGCGCCCGACGACCAGGAGGGACGGGTCAGCCTGCCGATGGTCGACGTGCTGACGACGAGGCGAAAGCGTATCCGGTCGGTGCTCGACAAGGCCGAGTACCGGGCCCCCGGGCTGTCGAGCCTGACCGAGAAGCTCGACGGTCTCTTCCTGCACAAGGTGTGGGGCCCGCTGATCTTTTTCGCGATGGTCGTCCTGGTCTTCCAGGCGATCTTCACCTGGGCCGTGCCGTTCATGGACGCCGTCGAGATCGGGATCGGAGTCGTCGGAAGCTGGGTGACGGCCGCCCTGCCGGAGAGCTGGTTCCGCTCGATGCTCGTGGACGGGGTGATCGCCGGGGTCGGATCGGTCGTCGTGTTTCTGCCCCAGATCCTCATCCTGTTCCTCTTCCTCGGCGTGCTCGAAGACTCCGGCTACATGGCCCGCGCCGCGGTGATCGCCGACCGTTCGATGCACCGGGTGGGACTCCAGGGCCGCGCTTTCCTGCCCCTGCTCTCCGGGTACGCCTGCGCCGTGCCCGCCATCCTGGCCGCGCGCACGGTGGAAGACGAGCGGGACCGGCTGGCGACGATCTTCGTCACGCCGTTCATGACCTGCTCGGCGCGCCTTCCGGTCTACGCGCTGCTGATCGCGGCGTTCATCCCGGACGTCGCGGTGCTCGGACCGGTCCTGGGCGCGCGCGCCGCCACCCTGCTCGGCCTCTACGGGCTCGGGATCGTGGCGGCGGTCGGCACGGCCTTCCTGCTGCGGCGCACGCTGTTGCGCGGGCGCCGGGCCGACTTCGTCATGGAGCTGCCGCCCTACCGGTTGCCGTCTCCGAAATCCGTCCTCTACCGCCTGTGGGACCGCTCGAAGATCTTCCTGAAGCGAGCGGGCGGAATCATCTTCGCCGTCACGGTCATCCTCTGGGTTCTCGCGCAGTTTCCTCAGGTCGACGGTGCGGCGCCGACGGTCGAGCGGAGTATCCTCGGGCAGGCGGGTCACCTCATCGAGCCGGTCATCGAGCCGCTCGGCTTCGACTGGCGGGTGGGCGTGGGACTCGTCTCGTCGCTCGCGGCGCGCGAGGTCATCGTCGGAAGTCTCGGAACGATCTACGGCGTCGAGAACGCGGGAGAAGGCTCGTTCGAGCTCCAGGCGGCGCTCCAGCAGCACATGCCCACCGACGCGGCCATCGCACTGCTCGTCTTCTTCGTCTTCGCCCTGCAGTGCATGTCGACCGTGGCGGTCATGCGACGGGAGACGGCGGGGTGGAAATGGCCGGCCTTCCAGTTCGGTTACATGTTCGTCCTGGCCTACGCCGGGGCGTTCCTCGCCTACCGGATCTTCTAGCGGCCTGTTGAAGAACCAGGGCGCGCCTCGTTACGAGAGGCCGCTAGGCCCCACGGCGTCGGGAGACCGGCCCGATCTACGGCTTCTCGGCGAGCCGCACCGCGTCCCCGAAGGCCAGGATCTCGG
>CAZOEX010000350.1:0-2284 GCA_964578925.1 uncultured Gemmatimonadota bacterium
TCCGCGTCGCTGAAGGCGGCTTCCCGGTCACTGTCGAGATCCAGCTGTCCGTGGACCGTGCCCTCCGCGTCGCGGATCAGCACGACGATTTCGGAGCGGGTGTCCACGCTGCAAGCGATGTAGTTGTCGAGCGCGCGTACGTCGGGAACGTTGATGTTGCGGTCCTCTGCCACCGCCGTGCCGCAGACGCCGGCGCCGACGGCGATTCGAGTGTGCTCGGTCGTCTCACCGACGTAGTTGTGCAGGCGGAGCTCTCCGTCCTCGAGCAGGTAGATGCCCACCCAATCGTACCGATCCGATGAAGCTTCGACCTCCTCCACCGCCGCTCGAAGCAGCTCGTCCCGGCCGGAGCCCGCTCGACGGCGCGCCTCCAGCCGGTCGACGAGTGCGGCGCCGTCCAGCATCGGAAGCGGCCTCAGGCGGCGCTGCGGTTGTCGATCGCGCCGAGCCCCGGGCCGCACAGCACCATGGCCAGCAGCGACGCGGCGAGGATCAGGCTGAACTCCACGCCGCCCGAGCCGGGGCCGATGACGTAGAAGCCGTTCGACGCGTGCACGAGGATGATGCCGGTCAGCATGTGCACGGTGAGGAGCAGCGCGGCGGGGGTGACGAAGAGCCCGATGATCAACGTGATGCCGCCGAGGGTTTCGAGCAGCGCGATGAACCAGGCGGCGAGCATCGGCGCCGGAATGCCGAGTCCGCCGAAGAACTGCGCCGTCGCCTCGATTCCACCCGTGAGCTTCGGCAGTCCGTGGGCGATGAAGATCACGCCGAGCACGATGCGAAGAATCGTGAGGCCGAGTTCCGGATTCATTCCGTTCTTCATTTCTGCCTCCTCAGATTTCGATGATGCGGCCCCCGGGCGGCGTGTCGCCCGGCGGGACGTCGAGGGTGCGGCGATAACGTTCCTCCAGGCGCTCGACCATCCGCGCACGGAGCGGTCGGACGAGCAGCAGGAGTCCCAGGGCATCGGTCAGGACGCCAGGCGTGACGAGGACGATGCCCGCCATGAGAACGAGCAGGGCCTCGAGAAGTTTCCGGCCGGGGATGCGGCCGGCCGAAACCTCCGCCTGGACGGAGGACCAGGCGTGCGCCCCCTCACGCCTCGCCAGCGTGGCTCCTGCGACCCCGGTCACCAGGACCAGGGCGAAGGTCGGTCCGGCCCCGATCCAGGCGCCGATGCGTAGCAGCAGCCACAGCTCGATCAGCGGGACCAACGTGAACAGGAGAAAGAGACGCATCCACATGGACTGAACTTACGCCTGCGTCCTCGTCGGTGCGATTCGCGGGAGGGTGGAAGGGAGGCGGGCCGACACGCACGCCCGGCGCCCCGTCGGACGGGGCCGACCCCACCTCGACCTTCCAGGGCCGGAGTATGGGGTCCTCCATCAACGGGCTGTCAACGGACGGTCGAACCGCCCTCGTACGGCGTCGTTCAGAAGCCCAGTGCCGCCCTCACTTCGGGATCGATGCGGTCGGGCGTCCAGAATGGCTTCCAGACGAGCTTGACCTCGGCCTCGTCGACGCCTTCCGTCGAATCGGCCGCCTCCTGGGCGCCCGACATGATCATGCCGCCGGCGGGGCATCCCGGACTCGTGAGCGTCATCGTGATCGTGGCCTTCCCGTCCTCCACGTCGATGTCGTATACGAGTCCCAGGTCCACGATGTTGAGGCCGAGCTCCGGATCGATCACGTCCTTGAGGTTCTCCCGAATACGCTGATTGACCTCGGGCAGATCTTCCTGCTTCACGTCCGTCATATGTCTTTCCTCGATATTTCGTTTGCACGTCCGCGGGAGCGGCGACGCCAGAGGGGCGCACCGCCAATATAACGCCTGACGCCGCGTTCGTGTTCTACGACTTCTGGTCGTGCACGATCCGCCAGCCGTCCCCCACTCGACGAACGACCACGGTGAACCAGCCGCCTCCCGGATCCCGTCCGGCCCGATCGAGCGTGTAGCGGCCGGTCACGATTCCGATCAGCGGTGGTAGCGGGCGCACCTCGACGCCTTCCAGGTAGATGCTGTCCCGCGCCGCGCCGGGTTCGAAGCGGGGCGCCAGGGTGCTCCGAATGGCGGCGAGTCCGACGACCCGTCCCCCCGATCGGACCATCGTCGTCGACGCCGCGTCCGCGTAGGTCGCGAGGTAGCCGTCCAGGTCGCCGTCGTTCCATGCGTCGACACCCCGCTCCAGCAGCGCCTCGATCGACTCCTCGAGATTCTCCTCTTCCTCGACTTCGAAACGACAGGCGCCCAGCGAGGCCGCGAGGGCGAGGGCGATGAGGG
>CAZOEX010000351.1:0-2278 GCA_964578925.1 uncultured Gemmatimonadota bacterium
CTAGTGTCCTGTCCCGTAAATTGCTTAGTGAATTCGGCAGCGGATTTTTCCGGCTGCCTAGGCGCGCCGACGAGGCATAGCCGTAGCTATGGCGAGGAGGTGCAACAACGGCATACGGGAGAAGACGCGGCGCCTGGAATTTAAGCATGGGCAAGCTTATTTGCGGGACAGGGCACTAGCAGGCTGTTGAAAAACAAGCCTGCTAGCGCGGGACATGGACGTGTCGCCGCAAATCAAGCACTGGCTAGGTCGCCGCGGGCGGTTGCCCGCCCGCGGCTCCTGCAGATCCGGACGTGCCCGACTCGGGCATCCGGCTCCTCGGGCTATGGCGTCGCTGCGCGACCATAAACACTGTGAACCACGCGCGGTGGGGGGAGCGGATAGCGCTCGGTCAGACGGGCATACTTGTCCCAGGTCATCCGAGCATGCCAGGAGCGGCGATTGAGCCACTTGCGCCACAGGCGCCGTACCGCGTAGAGGAAACGGGCCAGCGCTCGCGCGTTGCCCGTGATCCCATAGTAGGCGTAGTGGCCCCGTAGCTTGCGGCTCAGCGCCGCCTGCTGCACCGGCACCCGCCAATGGCGGTGAGCACGGCACCAGCGGTTAATCTCCCGCACCGCCCGGCTGAAGCGGTCCTTCGCTGTCTTGCGTTGCACGATCCAGCGCCCCTTCCGGGAGCGGCCCCAAAAGTGGGTGAACCCCAACAGATCGAAGCTGCGCTCGCGCTGCGAACCGCTCCGCCCTGTCCGGGGCGGACTGCGAAAGTCCACCAGTCGGGTCTTATCCGGATGCAGGCGCAGACCATACTTGGCGAATCGCTTCGCCAGCACCGCCAGCACCCGCCTCGCATCGGCTTCCTGCTCAAAGACCAATGCCGCATCGTCGGCAAAGCGCACCTCAAAGGCCCGCCCCCGCAACCGCGGCTTGACCTCGTGCTCGAACCACTGGTCGAGCACTTCATGCAGGTAGACATTACTGAGCAGCGGAGAAATCACCCCGCCCTGGGGCGTCCCCCGTTCCGGGTAGGACACCTGCCCAGCCTCCATGACCCCGGCGTTCAACCACTTCCCAATCGCGCGGCAGATCACGCCGTCGCGCACCCGTTGGTCCAGAAAGCTCCGAAGATGGCTCCAGTCCACGTCATCGAAGAAACTCTCGATGTCCAGGTCGATGATCCAACCACCGCCCATGGCCATCAGCCCCTGCCACAGCGTATCCAACGCTTGGTGGGGGCTACGCCCCGGCCGGAATCCGTACGAGCATTCCAGAAAATCTTGCTCATACACCGGCTCCAGCACCATCAGCACCGCTCGCTGCAAGACCTTGTCCTCCAGCGTCGGGATACCGATCGGGCGCCGCTTCTTTGTGCCCGGCTTCGGGAGCTGGGCACGACGCACCGCCGGCGCTCGATATCGACCTGACTTGAACCTATCGAGTAGGCTCGAAAGATTCGCCTCCAAATCAACCTCGTACGCCTGCGCCGTCACGCCGTCCACCCCCGCCGCCCCATCCTTGCGCGTGCGCCGGTACGCTTCACGCAGCCACACTTCATCAATGTGATGCGCCAGCGTCGTCAATACCAGTTTCGGTTCAATCTGAGCCAGTTCCGCTAGCTTTTGGTGTCGCGTTGAGATGAGCTCACGGCTCGATGTCCGCATCATCTGTCCCTCCAAAAGCCCCATAGCCCGGTCCACCGCTTCCCTCCCTCGGGTCCTCTGGGGCAAGTTCCCCGAGCTCGTCAGTACTATCAGTGGACTCCGACTCCTCGCCTTCCTTCCCACCTCACTTCGTTGCCTTCGCTCGGCGGTACCACCGTCTGCCTCCGTTCGCTCCCCGGAGTCGAGGCCAGCCCCGGGACCTGGGCTGCTTACTATCGCGGCGCCCGCACCGCCTGCTTCCGGTGGAGAAGACGAGACCTCCCAGGTTCCTGGACAACCCTTGCCTGCATGCCCCGCTCTTCGACCCCGGCGGATCGCTCATGTCAGGCCCTTTTCCAACGCAAGCGATGCTGCCTTCCGCTAACTTAACCACGTCGGCTCCGCATCAGTATCACTTTCGAGGCTCTATCACGCGGCCTGCAGACACCCTGTGTACGCTTCGCAGCCGGGATCACCCCCGGTCCACGCAACACTCGGTTCCGGCTGGTGGCCAACCTTTACCGGGACAGGACTTTCACCTGCTGGGTTGCACAGAAGGTTTCCGTCATGCCTATCCTTCTACATGGCTTCCCCCTTCACCAAGCTTTGCCTGGCGCAATAAGTGCTTGATTTGGCGAAGC
>CAZOEX010000352.1:0-2277 GCA_964578925.1 uncultured Gemmatimonadota bacterium
CAGGATCACGGGCTCGATGCGGCGCGCGATCGACGAGACGAACCGGCGTCGCGAGGCCCAGGCGGAATACAACGCCGAGCACGGAATCGAACCCCGCTCGATCCGCAAGTCGATCGACCAGATCCGCTTCACGACGGCTGTCGCGGACGCCCGCGTTCCCGCCGCGGAGGCGGAGGGAGAGGCGGCGGACCGGGTCGCGGAGGTCACGGAACGCTATTCCCGGGTCGATCCCGAGGAGTTGATCGACGCGCTGGAGGAGGAGATGCGGCAGGCGGCGTCCGATCTCGACTTCGAGCGCGCCGCCCGGCTCCGCGATCAGCTCTTCGAGGTCCGCGCGAAGGTGGAGACGGCCGGATGACGCCGGTCGTCCTCCGCGAGCCCGAACTCGAGGGTCGGGGCGCCGAGCTCGGCCGGGCGGCCATGGCGGGCTCGGTCTTCGTGGCGGTGTACGGGGAGCTGGGCGCGGGCAAGTCGACGCTCATCCGTGCGGCCTGTCGGGCCCTCGGCGTCGGGGGACGGATTCCGAGTCCGACCTTCACCCTGGTGAACCTCCACGAGGGCGACGCCGGTCCGATCCGCCACGCGGATCTCTATCGGCTCGAGCCCCCGGTCGACCGCCGGACTCTAGTGGATGCGGGCTGGCTGGAGCTCCTCGAAGCCGAGGGGCCCGTCTTCGTCGAGTGGGCGGATCGCGCGCGGGAGTGGTTGCCCCCGGATCGTTGGGACATCGAACTGCGCCATACGGGCGATCCGGAGACCCGGGAGCTCTCGGCACGGCACAGGGGCGAGGCGGCGCCCCTTCCCGGGCCCCCGGCGAGCGCCGGGCGCACGCGCGCCCGCCGGGCGGCCGGCGAGGGCTGATGCTGGCGCTCGCCTTCGATACCAGCACCCGGAGCGGGAGCGTCGCGCTCGGGCGTGTCGAAGCGGACGGCGTCGATCCGCTCGGCGACGCCACGCTCGAGGTCTCGGCCACCCACTCCGAGGCGGTCCTTCCGGCCATCGACGCCTGTCTTCGGGCCGCGGGCCTCGGCGCGGGGGATCTCGAGGCAGTCGTGGTAGGCAGCGGTCCCGGCTCCTTCACCGGACTTCGCATCGGCGCGGCGCTGGCGCGCGGCCTCTGCTTTCCGCGCCGCGCCATCCTGTACGCCTACTCCAGCCTGGCGGCCATCGCCGCCGCCGTCGACGTGAGCGGTGATCTCTGCTGCCTCGTCGACGCGCGCCGCGGTCAGGTCTATGCCGCGGGCTTTGTCGTGGGTCCGGGCCGGCTCGACGAGCGCTTCGGGCCGCGCGCCGGGGCCCTCTCGGAGCTTCTCACCGAGCTGGACCCGGAAGCCTGGGCGTTCGCCGGGGTGCTCGATCCGTCGCAGCGACAGGCGATCGAACACGCCGGGGGCAGACTGCTCGCTCGGGACGCGGGCCGGCCGAGTGGAGCGGGACTGCTGGAGTTGCTGCGTCGATCGCCCGCAGACGGTGTCGTCTCGGAGCCGTCGAGCTGGGAGCCCGAATACGTTCGCGCCTCGTCGGCCGAGCGCCGGGTCGGCGGATAGCGTGCGGTCCGCCACGAGTGGCGGCCGACGCCTTCGGCCGATGCGGGAATCCGACCTGCGGGATGTCCTCCACATCGAGCGCCGCTCCTTCACCGTCCCGTGGTCGGAGGCCACCTTCCGCGGCCTGCTGCGACGGCAGAGCGCGGCCCTGCTCGTCGGGGAAGAGGACGGTCGATTGGTGGGCTATGCCGTCCTCTGGTTCGCGGCCGGCGAGGCTGAGCTCGGCGACCTCGCCGTGCACCCGGAGTCGCGGAGCAGGGGACTCGGCCGGTGGCTGCTCCACGGGGCGCTCGCCGAGGCGGCACGGCGCGGCGCCGCGGAGGTCTACCTGGAAGTACGGGAAAGCAACGCGGCGGCGCGGCGCCTCTACGAACGCGCCGGTTTCGCCACGACCGGTGTTCGTCCCGACTACTACACCGAACCTCGGGAAGATGCGATCCTGATGAGACGCCCGTTGTAGCGTCGTGGTCGCGTTGACAGCTTCTCCGGGCGCGAGCACTTTGCATCAACGGCTCGCCCGGGCCGTCCGTGGCCGGGACCCGTGAACCCGGGAGCCTTTCGGACGGGCTTCCAAACACCCCAGAGGTTGGTATGTCGCGATCGTTGAACAAGGCCCAGATCATCGGGAATCTCGGGGCCGACCCGGAAATCCGCAGCACGGCCAACGGCACGCGTGTCGCCACGCTCTCCGTGGCCACGTCGCGCTCCTGGACCGACCGTTCCGGTGAGC
>CAZOEX010000353.1:0-777 GCA_964578925.1 uncultured Gemmatimonadota bacterium
ACGACGCCCGACGGCCGCTTTCCCCGAGACCCGGAGCCGACGGCCGAGAACCTGGCCGACCTGGTCGCCCTGGTTCGCCGATCCGGGGCGGATATCGGGCTCGCCGTCGATCCGGACTCCGACCGGCTGGCGATCGTCGACGAGCGTGGCCGTCCGATCGGGGAGGACTGGACGCTGGCGCTCGCCGCCGAGTACGTGCTCGGCCACCGGAGCGGTCCGGTCGTGACGAACCTCTCCTCGAGCCAGTGCATCGAGGACGTCGCACGGGCGGCCGATGCGCCCTTCCATCGGAGCGCCGTGGGCGAAGCGAACGTCGCGGCGGTCATGGCGGAGGTGGATGCCGTGATCGGTGGAGAGGGCAATGGAGGCGTCATGCTGCCCGACCTGAACCTCACGCGCGATGCGCCGCTGGCCTGCGCGCTCGTGCTCAGCCTGTGCGCCGAGCGGGGGAAGCGCGTCGGGAAGTTGCTGGAGGACCGCCGAAGCTATCACATGGTGAAGCGAAAGGCGGCCCGGCCGGAGGCGCCGATGGAGGCGATCATCGGAACTCTCAGGGAGGCGATGGGGTCCGATGCAGAGACCGATTCGACCGACGGCCTCCGGCTCGCGTGGCCGGACAGTTCGGAATGGTTGCACGTCCGGCCGTCGGGAACCGAGCCCATTCTCAGGATCATTGCCGAATCCCCGAGTGCGGAGCGGGCCGAAGCGCTGGCCGAACGAGCGGCCGCCTGCGTCGCCGAAGCCTCGGGAGCCGGAGGAGAATAGATGTGCGGAATC
>CAZOEX010000353.1:787-2266 GCA_964578925.1 uncultured Gemmatimonadota bacterium
TAGAGAGGCGCAACCCCTGCTGCTGGCCGGCCTCCGCCGGATGGAGTACCGGGGGTACGACTCCGCGGGTCTCGCGGTGCAGAGCGAGCAGTCCCAGGAGGTCCGGAAGGCGGCCGGGAAGATCGCCACCCTCGAGGAACTCGTCGACCGCGAGCCGATCCCCGGCACGGTGGGCATCGGCCACACGCGTTGGGCGACGCACGGACCTCCCACCACGGTCAACGCACATCCGCACTCCGAGGGAGCCAGCCGCGTCGTCGTCGTGCACAACGGCATCATCGAGAACTACGAGGTGCTGCGGACGAAGCTCCGCGAGCTGGGACACGAGTTCGCATCCGAGACCGACACCGAGGTGCTGGCCCACCTGATCGACGAGGTATTCGAAGGGAATCTCGAGCAGGCGGTCGCCGCGGCGCTCTCCCGAATCGAGGGAACGTACGGCATCGCGGTGATGCACCTGGACGATCCCGGGAAGATCGTCGTGGCCCGCAACGGCTCGCCGCTGCTCGTCGGGATCGGCGAAGACGGGAGTCGCGAGATGTTCGCCGCCTCCGACGTGGCCGCCGTCCTGGCCCATACGCGTCGGGTCGTGTACCTGGACGACGGGGAGCTGGCGGTCCTCACCCGGGACGGTCACGAGATCCTCGCCATCTCGGACTTCGGGACCGCCGGCCAGGTGCGGGTCATCGACAAGGAGGTCAGCCACATCGACTGGAACCTCGAACGCATCGAACGCGGCGGCTTCGAGCACTTCATGCTGAAGGAGATCTACGAGCAGCCCGACACGGTTCGCGACGCGATGCGGGGACGGCTGCTCGAGGAAGAGGGCACGGCCCACCTCGGCGGCCTGCGCGAGCTGGCCGACGTGCTCGACGACGTGAAGCGCATCGTGATCACGGCGTGCGGCACGAGCTGGCATTCGGCCCTCATCGGGGAGTACCTGCTCGAAGACCTCGCGCGGATCCCGGTCGAGGTCGAGTACGCCTCCGAGTACCGGTACCGGCGACCGATCGTCACCGCGGGAACCCTCGTGATCGCGATCTCACAATCCGGCGAGACGGCCGATACCCTCGCGGCGATGCGCGAGGCGCGCCGCCGGGGCGCTCCGGTCATGGGCATCGTGAACGTCGTCGGCTCGACGATTGCCCGCGAGACCGACGGGGGCGTCTACATCCACTCGGGACCCGAGATCGGGGTCGCCTCGACGAAGGCGTTCACGGGACAGCTCACCGTGCTGTCGATGCTCGCCCTGCACCTGGCGCGCCAGCGAGGGCTCACGCTGATCGAGGGACGCGAGATCGTGGCCGGCCTGCGGGCACTGCCCGGGAAGATCGAGCAGACGCTCGAGCTGGACGGGTTGATCACGGAGATCGCCGAGGCCTACCACGAGCACTCCAACGCGCTCTACCTGGGGCGCGGGTACAACTTCCCGGTGGCTCTCGAAGGCGCCCTGAAGCTGAAGGAGATCAGCTACATCCA
>CAZOEX010000354.1:0-2264 GCA_964578925.1 uncultured Gemmatimonadota bacterium
GATGGCCTGCTCGATGCGGATTCCTCCCTGGCCCGGAAGATATACGCCCGGCTCGATCGTGACCACGTTGCCCGACTCGAGCGCCGCGTCCTCGTCCCGGTGCAGCCGCGGGGCCTCGTGCACTTCGAGCCCGAGACCGTGCCCCGTGCTGTGGCCGAAATGCTCCGCCAGCCCCGCCGTCTCCAGGGCGCTACGCGCCGCGGCGTCCACGTCCGATGCCGGGACGCCGGCGGCGACCGTCTCGACGGCGGACTCGCAGGCGCCGAGCACGGCCCGGTGCACCTCCCGCTGCCAATCGGCCGCCCGACCGATCGCGAAGACCCGCGTCATGTCCGAGCAGTACCCGTCGATGCGGGCCCCGAAGTCGAGCAGCACCAGGTCGCCACGGGTGAGTCGGCGATCGGAGGGAGCGGCGTGCGGCAGCGCCGAGCGCTCTCCGAACGCCACGATCGGAGCGAACGGCAACGGCCCGGAGCCCGCGCGTCGCAAGCGATACTCCAGGAGCGCGGCCAGCTCGAGCTCCGACATCCCCGGGCGGATCTCCTTCACCAGCCCCTCGAGCACCAGGTCCGCGAGATCGACGGCCGCGGCGATCGACTCCAGCTCCGCCGCGTCCTTCAGGGCGCGGCGCGCCTCCACGAGACACTCGGTGGGCTCCCAGATGACGCTGTCGCAAGCGTGGCTGAGCCGCTCCTGGTCGGCAACCGAGAGGCGGGATGCCTCGAAGCCGAGCCGCCACCCCGGCGGCGAGGGCTGCAGGTGCTCCGCCAGGTCGTTCCACGTTCGGGTCTCCATCACGTGGAGGGAGATCTCGGGGTCAATCTCGTCGGCCGCCTGCGACTCGTAGCGGAAATCCGTGAACAGTGTGGCCGTCCGGGGCTCGAGAAGCAGAAAGCCCGAAGAGCCGGTGAATCCCGTGAGATAGCGGACGCCGGCCATCCCGGTGACGAGCAGTCCCCCGAGCCGCGCCTCGGCCATGTCCGCCCGCAGTGCGTCGAGGCGACTCACCGCACGTCCATTGCGGCGAGGAGGCCGCGCAGTCCGAGCAGATAGCTGCCGACGCCGAGTCCGGCGACGATGCCGACGGCGACGTCCGCGAGCACGGATTCGTGGCGGAAGCTCTCGCGCGCGAAGACATTCGACAGATGGACCTCGACGAACGGCCGGCTCGACGCCAGGAGCGCGTCCCGCAGCACCACGCTCGTGTGGGTGAAGCCACCCGCGTTCACCACCCAGCCGTCGACGTCCGCGGCTTCCGCCTGGATCCAGTCCACGAGCTCGCCCTCCAGGTTCGACTGGAAGATGACGACGTCCACGCCCAGCTCCTCCGCCTCGCTGGCGATCCGGCTGTCGATCTCCTCGAGGGTGAGCTCCCCGTAAATATGCGGCTCGCGGCGACCGAGCGTGTTGAGATTCGGGCCGTGCAATACGCCGATGCGCCGACCCGAGCTCATTCGCGGAGCCGCCGGATCCAGTCGCGGAACACCGCACCCTCGCCGGCCGTCGTCGGGACGGGGTGGCTGGTATAGGAATCGGCCGGCGCGGCGGCGACACCGGCCCCTTCGTCCCACGGAACCGGGCCTTCGGCGTCCGCATCGGGCGCCTCCCCCTCGTCACGGGACGCCTCCTCCTCGTCACCGGACGCCTCCTCGGCGTCGGGGGGCTCCTCCGCGCCTCGTGCCTCTTCGCCGCGGGCAAGCCCTTCGCCATCCGACGACTCCACACCCTCGGGTGCCTCTTCCCCGCCGGTCGTGGCGGTCGCCGGCTCCGTTTGGACTTCGACCTCTCCGCCGGCGTCCGCCGCGAGCTCGGCCAGGGCCTGCCGAAGCTCTTCGTCGTCCGGTCGATCGGCCAGCAGCTCCCTGTAGATCGCGGCTGCTTCGTCCACCAGGCCCTGCTTCACGTAGAGCTCCGCCATCGTGCGGGTGAGGAGATCGCCGTCCTCTTCGGACGCCTCGCTCCCCGCGGGATCTTCGAACCACCACGCGCCACGGTCTCCGCGTGACCCGGCGGACTCGGACGCCTCGCCGGCAGACGGCCCGCTTCCGGCGTCGCCCTCCGCCTCTTCGACGGCTCCCGTCTCCTCCGGCCCTTTCTCGTCCACGATCTCGAAGGCAGGCGAGGACCACCATTCTTCGCGCGGCGCCGGAAGCGGCTCCAGGCCCGGAGGGGTCTCGGGGAGCGTCGCCCTGAGGCGTTCCAGCGCGGCCGCCGCCTCGTCGTTCGCCGGATCGTGCGCGACGATCTGCTCGAACCAGTGCACC
>CAZOEX010000355.1:0-2244 GCA_964578925.1 uncultured Gemmatimonadota bacterium
GAGTGTGTCATCGGCTAACGAACGGATCCCGGCTGCGCTCGCCTGCGGCTCGCTCCGCGAACATGGCGCGGCGCGAGGAATCACGCGTGCGTTTCAAGTCGTGAGTTCGCAGCCTCAGGAAACGGAGAGGTCCCGCACCACGTCGGAAACCTATACACCCCGGGTTATTCACGTCGCTGTGTTGACGGACTTCGATCATTTATGATGCGTCTATCTGGGGAATCGGGGGTGTAGAGTGCGGGCGTCTCGCGTAGAGCCCCCGTTCCCCCACTCGCCTGAGCGAGCGGGTGGCGGTCCGGTCCGGCGCTGTCCCGGCCCCCGAGAGGTGCTACGCGGCCGGAAGGGGCCGGGCCCGGGGCATGGGGGAGCCGCGGATGGGATGGGTGTCGGCAAGCGCATCGAGGATGTGCTTCCAGGCGAGTGCGTGGCGGTCGGCCACGTGGACCCGGATGCGGCGCCCGCCGAGGGTGACGCGGGCGGCGGCTTTGAGCCATCGGTCTCGGAAGCGCCGGCGCTCGAGGCGCACCCCGTCGGCTTTCTCCAGGAGAGTGCGTGCGGTCTCCAGGAGGTTGGCGGCCAGCAGTTCGAGAAGCAGCCACGCCTCGTTGACGGCGAAGCTGTCCCGCTTGGGCTCGGTCTCGGGCAGCCGCCGTCCCCGGTAGCGGGCCTTGGGCCGCGGGCTCGAGGAAAGCCGGGTCTGGAGCGCCTGTTGCCAGTCGCCGAAGTCCTTCTCGGCCCGGCCCCGGCCCCGATAGCGCTCGAGGAGCTCCTCGGCCGGGACCTCCTCTTCCGATGCGTTGGTCAAGAGGAAGAAGTGATCGAGCAGCAGCCGGTGCTGGACGGTGCCGTCGTCCTTCTCCACGATGTCGGGCCGCTCGAGCACCACGAGGACCACCCGACGCTCCCGCTCCCAGCTTTTCGCCCCGTAGCGGAGCTCGTGGGTCCAGGTCCGGCCTTCCCTGGGCGGCCGGCCCGGCGGTCGGGTGAGGTAGGGGGCCGCCTTGCGCTTCAGGACGTCGTTCGTGCGAAGCCGGGCCACGTACCGGATCCCCTCGGCCTCCACGCCCTGCAGGAAATCGGGCGCGGGGAAGCCCGCGTCGACGCGCAGCCACAGCCGGCGCGCACGACGCTTCGCCCAGCGGAGCCGGGGCAGCGCGAAGGCGAGCCCGCCGTCGGCGGTGTGCGCGTTGCCGGGTCGGAGTCGGGCCCCCAGGAAGTCGCCCAGCGACCAGTGGAGCACGAGGGGATGGTAGCAGCGGACCCGGTAGTGGCCATTGTAGGCGGCCCCCGGCTGATGGCCGTGCACCTCCACCGGCACCGAGTCCAGGTCCACCGTCGCTTCCTCCACCGGGCCCCGCGTGGGGAGCCGGTGCCGGCGGTCGGCCCCCTCCAGAAGCGCCGCGTTCAGGGTCTCCCGGTTCGCCTCCGTCGACAGCGTCCGCAAGAGCCGCGAGAGCGTGGGCTGGGAAGGCAGTGCTTCCGGCTCCCGCAGGCCCCGCGCTGGCTGAAGCGACCGGTCCTGGCGGCGCGAGGAGACGGCGCACCTCAAGACCGGATCCCCTCCCAGGTGATCGGCGTCCTCCAGGTGCGTCCACCCCTGGGCGGCCAGCAACAGCAGCGTCCGAAGGAGCTCGGCCTGGGGATGAACGACCCGGTCCGGATCCCGGGGGTCGTCCAGCCGTCCACTCAACCACTCGACCCACCCCAGACGGCCCAGGAGCTCGCGCAACAGCAGCGCGCCGCCGTCGGCACTGAGCCGGTCCGAGCTCGCCTGGATCCGGACCGAGCGGTTGAAGGTGGGACGAAGAACCGTAGATTCGGTTTCACACACGAGAGGACCCCCGGGGGCTCCGTCGACTGGTTGGCTTTGACACCACCATGATACGGAGATCTCGGGGGTTTCTCTATGAACACCATCCGCCTCCCCTCAAAGTGCCACGGGGGACGTCATGAATAGCGCGGGATGACATGACGGTTCACGCTTCCGCTCGCGTACGCTCGCTCCAGGGCTTCGCCTCAGGTGCCTGCGGCACCCGTTGTGAACCGCTGAACGTTAGTAAGACGTGCGACGGACGAGAGGGAGTGTTGATTGTGGTGACACCGGGTGTAGTGCGTTGGGGGGAGCATGAAATGAAAGGAGGATCGTATGGTTGTGCACCAACAGCAGGATGAGACCAGGAGCTCGGCCGGCGATGCGGTGCTGGAAAGGAACCGCAAGTACGCCGAACAATTCACCCACGCTGG
>CAZOEX010000356.1:0-2233 GCA_964578925.1 uncultured Gemmatimonadota bacterium
TCAGGCCCTTCTGGCAGGCCGCCAGGCCGAGGCCGAGGGCGACATGCGTCTTGCCTGTCCCAGACGGCCCGAGCGCGATGACGTTCTCGCGGCGCTCGACGAAGGCGCAGCGGGCGAGCTCCAGCGTCAGCACCTTGTTCAGCGACGGGATGGCCTTGAAGTCGAAGCTGTCGAGGCTCTTGGTGGTGGGGAACTTCGCCGCCTTGATGCGCCGCTCGATCATCCGGCGCTCGCGCTCGATCAGCTCGAGCTCGCAGAGGCGGAGCAGATACTGGACATGATCCTTGCTCTCGGCTGCGCACTGCCGGGCCAGCTTGGCATACTCGCTCAGGAAGGTGGGCAGCTTGAGCTTCTTGAGGTGATGCTCGAGCAGCACCTGGGGCGTGTCGGGGTTTGTGTCGCGGGCTTTCGCGCTCGCGCCGCTCGCACGTCCCGCCGTCATGCCGCCGCCCCGGGCATCAGGCTCATGTAGCTGGCCGGCCGTGTCGTCTCGACCTGTGCTCGGGGTAGGTAGGGGTAGATATCCAGATCGAGGCGCGGCGGGCGGCGCTCGATCCGGCAGAGCACAAGGTGCTTGACCGCGTCATAGCCGATGGCGCCGAGATCGAGCGCCTGGCGGACGGCACCGTGGACGTGGCCCATCTCGAAGGTCTCGAGCAGCCTGAGGACCTGAACGTATTCGCGTTTGCCCGCCTTGCCCATCCGCGCCTCCAGGAGCCGGCGCAGGGTGGCGAACTCCGCCGGCAGCTCCCAGCCCTGCAGCGGGGCGGCCTGGTCGAGGGCGCCGACCTTCTGCTCCAGCAGCGGCAGGAAGTGCATCGGATCGAAGACCATGTCGGCCTTCTCGTAGGAGCGCCGGTGGCGCGCGATCATCTCGGCGCCGCAACCGATGACCACCTCGCCGACATAGCCGCGGATCTGCACCTCGTGATGGGCGTAGGCCACCGGCACCGAGTAGTCGTTGCCGCGATAGCGCACCATCGAGAGCGAGGTGGCCCGGGTGCCGAGCTTCTCGCAGGCATCGTAGCCGGCGGCCGGCAGGACCATCAGCGCGTCGAGGTCGCGCAGCAGCCGCTCGCCGATCGTCTCCGTGTGCCCCCGCACGACCGCGTCCTGGCGCGCGAGGCACTTCTCCTCCAGCCAGGCGTTCAGCGCCTCGAAGCTCTCGAAGCGCGGTATCGGCACCAGGAAGTTGCGCCGGCCGAAGCCGATCACACCCTCGACATGGCCCTTGTCGTTGCCCTTGCCCGGCCGGCCGAACCGATCCTCGAACAGGTAATGCGACTGCAGCTCCGAGAAGGCGCGGGTGCGTTGCCGGGTCCCGTCGCCCAGGATCTCCGCCACGGCGAGCGTGGTGTTGTCATACAGGATCGACAGCGGCACGCCGCCGAAGAAGGCAAAGGCCGCGACATGCCCGTCGCAGAACGCCTCCGTCGTCTCGGCCGGGTACGCCTTCATGAAGACGGCGTCCGAGTGCGGCAGCGCCATCGCGAAGTAGTGCAGCTTGCGCACCACACCGGCGATCTCGCCGAGCGCCTCGCCGAAGTCCACCTGCGCATGGCCCGGGGCATGCGCCAGCGGCACGAACACCTCCCGCGTCCGCCGCGCCTTCTCCCGGACATAGTCGGTGACGATGGTGATGCCGCCGGTGAACCTGTGCTCATCCCGCAGCCGCTCGAAGATCCGCTTCGCCGTGTGCCGCTGCTTCTTCGGCTGACCCTTATCCTCCTCGAGGATCCGGTCGATGATCGGGAGGAACGGATCGAGCTTCGGCCGGGCCGGCGGGCCCTTCCGCCGGTATCCCGGCGGCACCGCGTGCTTCAACATCTTCGCCACGGTCTTGCGGTCGATCCCGAACAGACGCGCCGCCGCGCTCTTGCTCATCCCCTCGACATGGCACGCCCGGCGCACCCGGCTATACAGATCCACGGAATACATCTCCCCGCCCTCAGCTCATTCGCCTCGGGCGCAAAGTGCGGAATTTTACTCCGCGACGGTCAGATCACCCGACCGTTTCCGCTGGCCAATTTGTCTCCGGGATTCTCAGCATGCTCGGCCATAAAGCCGTCACCACCACGATTGCCTTCTACACCAGCATCGAGAGCAAGTGGGCTCTGAAGCGGTATGATGAAACGGTGCTGTCGCAGTGGAGGAGCGAGGATGGCATCTGAGTTTTCCCGTCCGGTCGAACTCGTGCTGCCAGACTGGCCGGTCGCAGATCGGGCGGCATGGG
>CAZOEX010000357.1:0-2226 GCA_964578925.1 uncultured Gemmatimonadota bacterium
ATCTCGGCTACGTCGAGACGCGAGACCTGGACGGTCGGACGAAAGAGTTCGCGTGTACGCACGAAGGCGCTCGGCTATTGTGGGACGTCTCGGCGTGGCTGGTCGACGACTTAAAGCGATAGACTGCGGACGCAGACGAATCGCTATGCCTGAATTAGCAGCATCGCATCCGCACGCACGAGTGCGTGCAAGTGTACACGCCGACGTGCGTCTGACACACAGCTAAGTGCAGACAGCATTCTAGCCGCCATATGCGCGTCACAACCACCCTCGACGAAAAACACGCCGACTACGTCGAGAGTGTTCGCGAAGAACAGAACCTTGACTCGGACGCCGCGGCAGTCCGCAAGTGCATCGAACGTGCTCGAGAACACGAATATGCACAGCAACGTGCGGCCGAGTGCGAGCAGCGTGTCGAGGAACTCCGCGACCAGCTCGCCGCGGCAAACTCTCGGATCGACGCGGCCAACGAGATCGTGCGGTACGTCGAGGAAAAAAAGACGGTCGAACAGAAGCGGCGGTCGGCTGGGCTCGCGACCAGGACGAAGTGGTGGCTGTTCGGGATGGACGACGAGTGACTAAGCGACTTATTAGCCGGCTCCATTCTACTAACACTGTTGTTAGCAGAACGAACGAGTGGGTGTTAGTGAGAACTCGATCAAACACACTTACTTTCAATTCTCGTATTAGAGAATTAAAAGAGGAGTGGTTTCACTACACAGTAGCCAAACGCACTTTACACACCGCAAACCGCCTAAATTTTCATCTTGTGTCAGTTCGGTTAGTCGTCTGAATCACCCTGTCCATCGGCAACTAACACGGACCCCTCCGACCCACTAACAACAGTGTTAGCAGAATGGCTCGTGAGGCGGTCCATCTCCTCGTCGATCGCATCCGTATCGACTGCATCCTCGCCCGAGTTACCGGGGTCATCGGTGGCCATGCCAGCCACGCCCTGGCCAGCTGCCGTCGAGATGTCCGTGAGGTACTGCTCCCACGTGTCACCGTGAACTGACAGCGAGTGGCCGTTGCTGGTTTCGTGGCGGAACATGGGCTCGCCTTTCCAGTCCGAGTGTTCCGCGACGGCGTCCATGGCGCGGCCAATGGCCACACTCGCGTTCGAGATCATGAGGTTCTCCCCTGCGAGTATTTCTTCGGCACGCTTCGAGAACATCTTGTAGCGCCCGTTACTATATTCTACGCCTGTGAGGTCGTGGTCCGGGTCGAGCTTCCGGATGAACTGCCGGAATAAAACTGCCCCGCGTTCACGGCGCTTCGTGTCGATGTCACGGTCGTGCTTGCGATCCTGAAGCGTGACGTGAATGTCGACCATTGCCTCTCGGGAGGCCGTGTCAACAGCGACACCGCCGCCCTGTTCGGCTTCAATGGCTTCGAGCCATTCGACCACGTTATCGTGGCCTCGTTCGTCCAAGGCGCTTTCGAGGTGTCTGAGTTCACCGTTCGGAGCGAGCAGACTGTAAAACCGCTTACTCTTCGTGTGCAGGGCTTTGAGCAACCCGTCGCTCATGCTTCCACCTCCTGGGCGTCCTCTTCGACGCCGTACTCGTCGAGATACTGGTTGCGGTCGGCGGGGTCCTCCATTTCGTCGCGCTTCTCCTCCAGTTCGCGACGGACTTCCGGGTTGATCTCCACGCGCCCGTACTTCTCACGGCAGTCGTCGTGGGTAATGTCTCCGTCAGCGAGCGCCTCGATGAGACGGCGTGGCGCGTTGCACTCCGGGCAGGCCTGCTCCCCGACGTTCGGGCCACGTTCGGGGTCGAACACCGCGAGCACGGGGATCTCGGCCTCGCAGTATGGGCAAGGCTCGTCTCTCACAGACATCGTGCGATCACCTCGGGGGGCAGGCGCTTCCGACAGTGCCGGCACTCGCGTTCGCCCTCGACGAGTGCGTAGCCGCAGGTGGGACAGTCGATGACTGGGAGCGGGCGAGTCATTGCGACCCTCCAGCCTTTGCCCCAAAGGGCTTCCCGCAGTGGTTGCACTTCCAGGGCCGATTGGTTCGGTCGTTCGGTTCGCCGCAGCAGGGGCAGTCATCGGGGACACCGCCTCCGCTTTGTCGTTTCTCGTCGGCGCTCACGCCCCGACACCTCGGTTTTCATGCGTTTGAGTGGGGTAACGCCGCCCCGCGGAGCGGGACCGCCCGGTGCTGTGCCTAGCCGATAGACTTACCACCAAAGCGGTAGCAGAACCAGATGTACTATGACT
>CAZOEX010000358.1:0-2218 GCA_964578925.1 uncultured Gemmatimonadota bacterium
GGCCGCCCGGCAGATGAGCGTGAGCATCAACACCGTGCGCGCCTACATCCGCATCATCTATCAGAAGCTCCACGTCCATTCTCGTTCCGCGGCCGTCGCCGAGGCACTGCGCTCGCGGGTGATTTGAGGCCCGCACGCTAATCTATTTTTGTCCGCATAGATTCCTCCCGACTCAGGCTCCAGGTTGGAGAGAACCATCATCAGACCGTCGATCGCCGCGACCGTTACCGTCTTGCTCGCTGGCGTAGTACGTCCATCCTGCGCCCAAGAACCGAGTACTCCTTGGCCGACGGAGTATCACGAGGTATTGGCCCAGCACGCGGGTGTGTGGGAGGGGGAGGCGACGTTATGGAGCTGGGCTGATCCGACGGAACCGCAGATGCAGGCCACGGCGACCGTCGACGCGGAAATCATCATGGGAGGACGGTTCCTAGTTGAGGAGATCGAAGTCGAGATGGGAGGCCGGCCGTTGCACGCGATGGTGATTCTCGGCTACAGCACAGCGGCGGGTGAATACCAGGCCGTAGGCTTCGACACCAACAGCACGGGAATGACCCGGTCCACGGGTAGACTCACGGAGACCGGGGACATAGAACTCCACAACACCTTCGTTGATCAGTCCTCCGGTCAAACGGTGTCGCGCCGGAAGGTTCTGCGCGTGATATCTGAGGACGAGTGGCTTGAGACTGTGTACGAGATGCGGGAGGGTGTAGAACGGCTCGTCAGGGAGGTCCGGTTCCGGCGGATCCGGTGAGATAAATCACTCACCCGGCTTCACGCTCGTCCTCGTCGCGTGCGAGCGCAGCGCCACGGCACCCGCAGACACGCGAGCCGCCGAAGTGGCGGCGGCGCTGGCGCAGGAAGCGAGCTCGGCGGGCCTCGTGCACACCACGTTTCCCTTCGCGCAAGATCCGGTACCGCCTTTCTATGCCCGCATCGAGCCGGTGCAGCCCCACTTCTTTGTCGCGGATGGCAGGACGGGATGCTGACGGTCGGCGAATTCGCCGGCCACCCCAACCCCGTGCTGATCCGCGCGTGATCTGACACCCCGAGTCCGAGCGGCGGTCGCTCGGCAGACCCGCATGTTCATGCGCTACCGGCTGGCCGGCGCCTGCGGGGATATTTCCCAACGATGGCCGAACGGGTCCCTCGGACCCGGCACCCGCGCCGGGCCGATACTACCGGGGCGAACCGAGAGTTCTGTGGCGACCGGGGAAGTGTGCTATGACTGAACATCGCCCTCCCGTCACGCCGCTTCGCATGGGTGCGGCCTCCGTCCGCCTGGCTGCAATCGGTCTCCTGTTCGCTGGAGTGGTGTCCGTTCCTGCTGCGCATGCTCAGAACGCCTCGCCGCTAGCGAGAGTCGAAGCGCTCGGCCTCGATACGGCGAAGGTCGGGCGTGCTACGGCGTACTTTCGGGCGGCCGACCGGGAGCACGCGGAGCGACTCGCGGCGCTCTCCGAAGAGGCCGCAGCATACTTCGAGAGCGAATTCGGCACCTCGTTCCCACTTCACCTGGCCGTCCTCAATCCGGGGGACTGGTTCGATCCCTGGTCGGCCGGCGAGCCGGCGGCATACGGCAACCCCTGGGCCTGGATACAGGACTGCCTGATTGGCGTCCCCGCTTCCATGGACGAGGGCAGGCTCATCTGGGGGTCCGACCACGACGCCAACTTACGGCGCGTCCAGTTCGTCATGCTCCACGAGTTCGGTCACATTGCGAACAAGCGATACCTGCATCCGGAGGGGCCTCGCCCGTACTCTTCGGTTCGGTGGTTCGAGGAATTTCTCGCCGACTACTTCGCGTACGCGTTCATTCACAGCTCCTATCCCGAGTGGGCAGAGACGAGCCGCAGCGAGTGGTTGGACTTCATCGAGGGCTACACGCCTCCGGTGCTCTCGTTGGATTGGACCTTCGGCGACCTTCCCCCTGAGGATCGCGGCCGGACATACCGATGGCATCATTTCCTGCTGAACCTCCGAGCCGCTTCGGTCCACGAGGAGCACGGTCTCGACTTCTTGCGGCAGGTGAGGGATCAAATGGTGTGGGATGAGGCGGGAGAGTGGACGACGGAGTCCGTGCTCTCGTCCCTGGAGGAATTCGCCCCTGGCTTCGAAGCCTGGGCTGAGGATCTCGAGAAAGGGGACTATCAAGCCGCCCTGTCCGCCGGCACTGTCCAATCCGTTCCCCGGGCGGAAGCGAACGACAACCGGTCGC
>CAZOEX010000359.1:0-2215 GCA_964578925.1 uncultured Gemmatimonadota bacterium
ACTGGATGCGGTGGAAGCTCGTGTGGATCGCGTCGGCCAGGCTGCGGACGGCCAGGGTCTTGGCGAGCCCCGGGACGCCCTCGAGCAGCACGTGCCCTCCCGACAGCAGGCCGATGACGAGCCGCTGGACCATCTCTTCCTGGCCCACGACGCGCTCCGCGACCGCGTCCCGGACATCTTCGACGAAGGCGCCGGCTTCGCGAATGCGCGACGAATGAGCTTCGAGCTCGGCTTCGCTCCGCCGCTCCGCAGCCGCGGATTCGGCGGCCGGCGTGGGGGTCACCTGGCTGTCGGTCATCGTTTGATTCGCTCCCCTGCGTCTTCGTAACGGAATACGAAAGCGGCCAGCGCACCCGGCCGAATCGCGCCGCTGCGCGAGCGCACGTCGAGGTCCAGCCTCGACCCGCGCTCGGGCCCCGGCCCCTCGACGACCCGCTCACGGAATTCCGAGCAGCGGCGCCTCCAGGCCGTCCAGGACGACGGGCGAAGGTCGACCCAGCCCGCGTCGGCCCAGTTGGGCGGGCTGATCGCGCTCGCGTCGGGCTCCACGCTGACGTGCGGCCCCCGGAGGACTCCCTCCCCGTCGGCCAGCAGAATCGGAATTCCGATCGAGACGATGTCCGAACGGAGGCGCGCGTCGGCATCGATCAGCTCGCCCGCGCGGTCGGCGGTCTCCTCGGGATCGAGCTCGCAGGCCGCGTCCAGGTCCGGCAGCAACCGCCGGAGGATCTCGCCCTCGAAGAGCAGCTTGCTCAGCCGGGGCGGCCCCAGCATTTCGAACGCGACCGAGCTTACGCCGTGCTCACGCTCCAGCCGCTCCATGCAGGCCATCGCCGATTCGCGCATCGCACCGGCCCGGTACGTCGGTCCGAGCGTCGCGGCGTCGAGCGCTCCGACGATGTCCCGTCCGGTCGGGCGACCGCCCAGCTCCGAGATCACGGCCTCGGCGATCTCCTCCGGGGTGATGAGCTCCATCATGCCCAGCGACGAAATCGTCTCGAACTCCCCGAGGCTGAACAGCCCGTTCTCCCCCGCGTCCAGGTACACGGACTCGAGGTTCTCTCCCGTCGGCTCGGCTTCCACGTCCACCTCGTCCCCGAAGGCCTCGTCGACCGGGATCGGCTTGGTGCAGTCGACCCGCGGAATCGGCCGGCCCGCCCGCTGGACCTCGCCGTAGCGGATCCGCTTCCAGGCGACCGCGGCCGTCGGCTTCACCTCTTTCACCACGGGCGCGCCCGGCGTCCGACCCATCAGGAACATGAGCGCCGAGTGCGCCCCCGCGACGCTCGCCTTGGACAGGAGCGTCGGCGAGGGTCGCTCCTCGGAGTGCGTGAACGGCACGTTGAGTCCCATTCCCCCCGTTCCCGACGTGCCGATCTTCAGATAGAAGCGCGTCCCGGCGGCTCGCATCGCGTACATCAGTCCCTGCACGTGACGAATGAGCTGCGGCAGGTAGAGCGTCGTCAGGTGGGCCTCGATGTCGGCGATCGTCGGTTCGTCTCCGCCCCGAATCAGCTCCCGCAGCCCGGAGGCCGAGCTGAAGAGATCCTGGTAGGCGATGGCCGTGGCCGTGTTGACGCAGTCGATGATGATCTCGGGCCGGTGGTCGTCGATCAGCTCGAACAGCCGCGAGCGGCGGAAGTCCTCCTCATGCAGATCGCCGAACAAATCGTCCAGGATCTCGCTCCGCCCCTCGTCGGACTGCATCAGATCGCGTCGCGACTCCCCCTTCCGGCTCGGACGTAGAAAGACATCGCCCCACTCGGGCACGATCTCGACGCGCTCGGCGTCCGGATGCTCGGCCAGCTCGCGCACCCCGGTCTCGGCTTCCTCGCGTCGCAGCGCCGCGATGACGAGCCGGCGCGGCCGCTGCGGCAGGAGGTCGCGCGCGATCGCCATGCCGACGAGGCCGGAGCCACCGAGCAGAAGGATGCTTCTGTCCTGAATGTCCATGTATCGGTCGGTTACTCCGGTCGGTTCATTTTCCGATGGCACGCAACGAACGAACTTCCCGCGGACGCAGCCGGCGCCACTTCCCTCGCCGGAGGTTGCCCAGCTCGATGGGCCCGAACGACACCCGGCGGAGCGCGTCGAGCTGAACGTCCAGCGCCTTCATCATCCGCCGGACCTCCCGGTTGCGTCCCTCCCGCAACGTCATCTTCACGATGTGCTGCTCCGCGCCCGGACCGGGCCGGACCCGCACGCCTTCGGCGCG
>CAZOEX010000360.1:0-2202 GCA_964578925.1 uncultured Gemmatimonadota bacterium
TGAGGAACCAGTTCGGGGTGGGCTACCGGTGATACCGAAAGCGCTGGGGAGCGCGACCCGGTAGTCCCATCCTGGCATTCCGAAGAGAAGATCTTCGCCATGTCCGCCATGCCCCCTTCATGGCCGGCCGGCGCCGGCTCGAGTACCCGACCCATCTCGAGGGGAAGTCGGATCATGGACGATACAGGGCAGAAGGTCAAGTAACTCGCAGCGAGAGCGCGGACAGTTGGAGCGGTACTCGGGGAACGAGGACGAGATGAAGGTTCACGACCTTAACGGAGCGAGTTGCTCGGGCGAGTCGGCTCGTTGAATCCACTCACCCGAAGCATGTCCTACGCGATCATCGGCCTGTTTCTAGTGCTGATTCTGATCCTGCTGTTCGGATAAGCCCCTCTCGGGCAACCCCGACGCCCCCACCGGCTGCGGATCGCGCGCGATGTGGGCCACGGCGTCGCCCTGGTACACGAGGGGGTTGGCGGTGTGGCCGATCACGATTCCGGCGTGCCGGCTTCGGATCGGCGCGCTCTCGCCGCCCAGCACCTCCTCGATGGCCCCGATTCGCTGGCGTGCCTTCACCCGGCTGCCCAGCTCGACCTCGAGGCGCAAGATCCCGCTTCGCCGCGCACGGACCCAGCTCCGCTTGCGCGCCTCGAGCATCTGGCCGGGCGGTACGTCGTCGGTTCCGTCCCGCATGCCGAGGCTGCTCATCAACCGGAGAACGCCGGCGACGCCCATCGAGATCGCCGGTTCGTCGAAGCGGTGGGGCTCGCCCGCCTCGTAGGCGATGATCGGAATACCGCGCCCGGCGACCGCCTTTCGCAATGATCCGTCGGGAGCTTCACCGTGGATGATGATCGGCGCGCCGAAGGCCAGGGCGCAACGCCGCGTCTCCTCGTCGTCCAGGTCTCCCCGCACCTGCGGGAGATTCATCCGATGCAGCGATCCCGTATGGAGGTCGACGCCGTGCGTGGCCCGCTCGACGACCTCGGTCATGAACAGGTGCGCCAGGCGGGAGGCGAGCGATCCGGTGGCCGATCCGGGAAAGCTGCGGTTGAGGTCGCGTCGGTCCGGCAGGTAACGGTCCTGGTGAATGAACCCGAACACGTTGACGATCGGGACCGCGAGCAGACAGCCGGACAGCTCCCGTGCTTCCGTGCGCTGCAGCACCCGGTGGATGATCTCGAGCCCGTTCAGCTCGTCGCCGTGGATCGCCGCGCTCAGCCACAGGCAGGGCCCGTCGGAAGCGCCGTTGACCACCTCGACCATGAGCCGCTGATCGCCCTGCGTCGGCAAACGGGCGACCGGAATCTCGATCTGGCGACGCTCGCCGGGCGCCACGTCGACGCCGTTCACCGTGACGTCCCCGCCGGTGGGCGCTGTCGTCAACCGCTGCTCCGGTCCGCCGTCTTGCCGGGCCCGGCGTGCTTTTCGATGTAGTCCATGATCTTCCCGGCGATGTCGACGCCGGTCGCTTCCTCGATTCCCTCGAGGCCCGGCGACGAATTGACCTCCATGACGACCGGACCATGGTTCGAGCGCAGGATGTCGACGCCCGATACCGAGAGCCCCATCACCTTCGCCGCCCGCACGGCGGTCGCCCTCTCCTCCGGCGTGATCTTGATCTGGCCCGCCTCGCCCCCGCGGTGGAGGTTCGAGCGAAATTCTCCCTCGGCGCCCTGTCGCTTCATCGACGCCGCCACCCGCCCGCCGACCACGAAGCAGCGGATGTCCATGCCGCCCGCCTCGGCGATGAACTCCTGCGCGAGAATGTAGGCGTCGAGTCCACGGAAGGCCTCGATCACCGACTCGGCCGCGCCCCGGCTCTCGCACAGGACGACGCCGATGCCCTGGGTCCCCTCGAGCAGCTTCACGACGAGCGGCGCGCCACCGACGGTTTCGATGATCGCGTCGACGTCACGAGGGGAATGCGCGAATGCGGTGACCGGCAGCCCGACGCCGGCGCGAGAGAGAAGCTGCAGGCTGCGAAGCTTGTCGCGCGACCGCGAAATCGCCTGGGACTCGTTGACCGAGTAGACGCCCATCATCTCGAACTGTCGCACGACGGCGGTGCCGTAGAACGTCTGCGAGGCGCCGATGCGGGGAATCACGGCGTCGACGCCCTCCAGCGGCTCTCCCTTGTAGAACATCTTCGGACGATGAGACGTGATGTCCATCGAGCAGCGCAGATAATCGATGACCTGC
>CAZOEX010000361.1:0-2201 GCA_964578925.1 uncultured Gemmatimonadota bacterium
CCCGGCGTCGCGCTCACGAACATGACCTGCGGCACGACCTCCTCCCACTCCTCGAAGCTCAGCGGGCGGTTGTCGAGCGCCGAGGGAAGCCGGAAGCCGTGTTCGACGAGCGTCGTCTTGCGGCTGCGATCGCCCGCGTACATGGCCCCGAGCTGGGGCACGGACACGTGCGATTCGTCGACGATCATCAGGAAGTCGTCGGGGAAGTAGTCGAGCAGGCAGTAGGGCCGCTCTCCCGGCTCCCGCTGGTCGAAGTAGCGCGAGTAGTTCTCGACCCCCGGGCAGAAGCCCATCTCACGAAGCATCTCCACGTCGAACTTCGTGCGCGTCTCGAGTCGCTGAGCCTCCAGGAGCAGCCCGTCGGTCCGCAGCTCCATGAGCCGTGCCTCGAGCTCCGTGAGGATCCCGTCGATCGCCCGTTCCAGGCGGTCCGGTTCGATGGCGTAGTGCGTGGCCGGGAAGATCGCCGTGCCGTCGAGACGGGCGATCGTGCGGCCGGTCAACGGATCGATCTTCGTGATGCGCTCGACCTCGTCACCGAAGAGCTCGACCCGGACGGCCTGTTCCTCGTACGCGGGCAGGATCTCGATCACGTCGCCCCGCACGCGGAAGGTTCCGCGGTTGAGATCGAAGTCGTTGCGGCTGTACTGAATGCCGACGAGACCCATCAGGATGTCCCGCCGGCCGAGCTCCTGGCCCACCTCCAGCTCCAGCATCATCGACCGGTATCCGCGCGGATCTCCCAGGCCGTATATCGCGGAGACCGAGGCCACGACGATCACGTCGCGCCGCTCCATGAGCGAGGAGGTCGCACGAAGCCGAAGCCGGTCGATGTCCTCGTTGATCGACGCGTCCTTCTCGATGTAGGTATCGGTCGCCGGGACGTAGGCCTCGGGCTGGTAGTAGTCGTAGTAGGAGATGAAGTACTCGACAGCGTTTCGCGGGAAGAACTGTTTGAGCTCGCCGTAGAGCTGGGCCGCGAGAGTCTTGTTGTGGCTCATGACGAGCGTGGGCCGTTCGGTCTCGGCGATGACCCCCGCCATCGTGACGGTCTTGCCGCTCCCCGTGACGCCCAGGAGCGTCTGCGCCCCGCGCCCTTCCCGGACCCCGTCGGACAGACGGCGGATGGCCTCGGGCTGGTCGCCCGTCGGTTCGAAGGGAAGCTGCAGGTCGAAGGTGCTCATCTGCTCCCGGTGCGGAGAATGCGGATCCGGGGCGCGGCTTGCCGGCGTCCCGGGCGAAGTTCACGTTGCCATCTTCCGAAGCCCCGTACAAGGCCGATTTCTACGAAACGACACGATTCCGAGGCTGCCGTGAGAGTCCTCTTACCCCGAGACGACACCCGCCGGTTCCCGCGCCCCTTCCTGCGCGCCACCCTCGCGGTTCTTCTCGTGGCGTCGAGTCTCGGCTCGTGCGGTGACGGGTCAGACCATGAGGGGCGTCGAACCGCTCTCGAGCAGCAGCGCCGGCAGCTCCTCAACCAGTTCGCGGCCGCCCGGAACCGCGTCCGGCAGACGCAGGCGCAGGCCCTGGGCGACTCCTCCATCATCCCTCTGCGTGAGCGATTCTACAAGCGACTGCGCGAGAGAATGATCGAGCTCGAGCCTCGGGCCGAAGACTGGCTGGACCGGGCCCGGGAGCTCGGACCGGAGATCGACGTGCTCTCGCGGCCGCAGATCCTCGAGCCAGGGCAGGAGCCGGTGTCGGCCGAGGAGAGGCGGGCCGTCGTCCAAGAACTCGCGGCGCTCGAGGACACGCTGCGACCGGTGCAGAACCGGGCGATGGCCGACCCCGAGGTGGCCGCGGCCTTCCGGGCCCTCCAGGACTCGCTGCACGCCCTGATGGTCCGGATGAACCCGGCGGCTGCCGACGCCCTCGATCAGATGCGGCGCACCTCCGCGGCCGTCGATTCGATCGACGCGGAGATCCGGAGGCTGGGCGGCCCGTAGAGCACGCCCGGGAGCGCACCGGGCGCGTCAGTCGTCCTCGGCTTCGGGGAGACGGCCCGGCGAGGTGGGGCCGAGCTTGAGGTCGCTGTCCCCGAAGCTCTCCTTGCGCTCGACCGACAGGACACCCTTCACCCGCCGGATCTTCCGAAGCACTTTCTTCAGATGGCCGAGGTTCTCGACCTCGACGACGAACTGCCCCCGCATCCCGCCCTCGACCGCGGTGATGTTGGCCGACTGGATGTTCGTCCCCGT
>CAZOEX010000362.1:0-2182 GCA_964578925.1 uncultured Gemmatimonadota bacterium
CCGGGACGGCGGAGCCGATGCGCGGAATCGAAAGACAGAAGGTCGGACCCCTGCCCGTGTGGGCGTGGTCACTGGTGGCGGCCGGCGGCGTCTGGCTCCTCTATCTCTTCACGCTCGGTCCGACGACCGCCTGGTGGGACACCTCGGAGTACATCGCGACCTCCCACATCGTCGGCCTTCCGCATCCGCCGGGAAATCCGTTCTTCGTGGCGCTCGGGAAGGCCTGGCTGGTCCTGACGGCCTGGCTTCCCATGGAGGTGGCGCCGCGCATCAACCTGCTGGCCGCCACGGCCTCGGCGGCGGCAGCGGCCTTCTGGTTCCTGGCCGTGATGCGGATCTGGGACCACTTCACGGAGGACCGCAGGATCTCACTAGCGGCCGGCTTCATCGCCGTACTGATCGGCGGGACGGCGTTCACCGTGTGGACGCAGTCGAACGTGAACGAGAAGGTCTACACGGTCTCGCTGATGTTCGTCGCCCTGCTGACCTACCTGGCGATGGTGTGGGAGGACCACAGCGAGAGCTGGCGCGGGGACCGGATCTTCCTGCTCGTCTGTTTCCTGCTGGGCCTCGGCGCCACGAACCACCAGATGTCGATTCTTCCCCTGCTGGCGCTCGGCGTCTTCCTCGTCATCCACAGCGTTCGGACGCTGCTCCGCTGGCGCCTGCTCTCGGTGGCCGTGCTGCTCGGCGTGGTCGGCTTCTCCTTCCAGCTGCTGTTCGTGCCGATCCGCTCCGCGCAGGACCCGATCATCGACGAGGCCGATCCGGAGTGCGAAAACCTGATCGACGCGGTGACGCCGGGCTACTACGAGTCGTACGGCGATCGGCAGCTGCTCGTGGAGTGCGACGCGCTCGCGGCGTCGCTGGCGCGCGAGCAGTATCAGAAGCCTCCGCTCAGCGAGCGGCAGGCGCCCCTGAGCGCCCAGTTCGCCAATTACTTCCAGTACTTCGACTGGCAGTGGGCGCGCTCGCTGGCCCCCGAGGGCCGATTGCTCGTAACCTTCCTCTTCGTCGGACTCGGGCTCGTCGGGCTGTGGAGGCACTGGAAGGGCGATCCCGACAGCTTCTACTACTTTGCGACCCTGCTCTTCACCGTCACGGTGATGCTCGTCTACTACCTGAATTTCCGGTACGGATACTCGCTGAGTCCCGAAGTTCCGATGGCGCAGCACGAGGTCCGCGAGCGAGACTACTTCTTCATCGTCAGCTTCAACCTGTGGGGCCTGTATGCCGGGATGGGCCTCGTCACGCTATGGCAGGGTCTGGGCCGCCGCCTCTCCTCGTCGCCGGGGACGCCGCTCGGAACGGGCCTGCGGAACGCCTCGCCGCTGCTCGGCATCGCGCTGATCCCGCTGCTGTTCAACTATCCGTTCGCGCAGCGCGAGGGCGACTATGCGGCGCGCGACTGGGCCTACAACCTGCTCAACTCCGTCGAGCCCTACGCCGTGCTGTTCACGAATGGCGACAACGACACCTTCCCGCTCTGGTATCTGCAGGAGGTCGAGGGAATCCGCCGAGACGTGTCCGTGGTCGTGCACTCGTACCTCGGCACCAAGTGGTATCCGAAGCAGCTCCGGGAGTTGACGGACCCGTGCGAAGAGGGGGAAGACCCGCTCGAGAGCCCGACGGTGATCGTTTGCCAGCGCCCCTTCGAGCCGGATCGGGCGCCGGACGTGTACGACGGGATGGGCGATGCGCCGCCCGCCCGCTCGATCCTCGACATGACGGACGAGCAGATCGACGCGTTGCCGCCCGCCCAGGAGGTGCCGGCCGGCCAGCGAATACGATTCTCGGAGAACGTGAGCGTGGAGCTGAGCTCGGCGCGCTATCTCTACCACCCGGACTTCCTGGCCTACCGGATCATCCGGCAGTCGCTGGGCGACCGGCCGGTCTACTTCGCGGCCACGGCGCCGCCGGTCTACGAGCGCTGGGACCTTCAGCCCCGTCTGCTGCGCCAGGCGCTCGCCTACAAGCTCGTGAACGGTCCGATCGAGGCGACCGACGAGGTCGTCAGGCTCGAAGGGATCCCCGTTCCGTGGATCGACCGGGAGCGCTCGCACGAGCTGCTGTGGAACGTCTTTCAGGTCGACTACCTGCTGGACGACGAGCTCTGGCTCGAGCCGTCGACCCGCTCGTCGATTCCGGCGCAGTACTACTACGCGTACGCTACCCTGGGCCT
>CAZOEX010000363.1:0-2168 GCA_964578925.1 uncultured Gemmatimonadota bacterium
ATGGTCGAGGCCGGCATGGACGGCGTGCGCATCAACTTCTCGCACAGCTCGCACCAGGAGGCCGAAGACACTGTCCGGATGGTTCGGGCCGCGGCCGAGAAGGCGGGCCGCCCGATTCCGGTGCTCGCCGATCTCCAGGGTCCGAAGCTGCGGATCGGCGATCTGCCGGCCGATCTCCCGATCGCCGAGGGCGGCGAGTACCTGCTCGTGGCCGAGAGCGAGGCCGCCGCCACGGCGGCCGGCGATCCCGACGTGCCGGTCGTGCCCACGAGCTGGGAGTCGATCGCCGAGGATCTCTCGGTGGGCGACCCGGTGCTGCTCGACGACGGGGCCCTGGCGTTCGAGGTCGTCGACGTACGCGACGGCCGGGTCCGGCTGCGCGCCGAGAACGTGGGGATGCTCAAGGCGAACAAGGGGATCAACCTCCCGCACACGGAACTCGCCGCCCCCAGCCTCACGGACAAGGACCGCGACGACCTGGAAAAGGCGGTCGAGCTGGAGGCCGACTTCATCGCCCTCAGCTTCGTTCGCCGGGCGAGCGACATCATGGCGCTGCGCGATCTCGTGGACGGAAGCGCGCTGCTGATCGCGAAGCTCGAGAAGGAGCAGGCCCTGGAGCATCTCGGCGAGATCCTCCGGATCGCGGACGGCGTCATGGTGGCGCGGGGCGACCTCGGGGTCGAGATGGCCTTCGAGGAGGTGCCGATCGTACAGAAGCGGGTCCTGCGGTTGACCCGCGAGATGGCCAAGCTAGGGATCACCGCCACGCAGATGCTCGAATCGATGATCACCTCGCCCCGGCCGACCCGCGCCGAGGTGTCGGACGTGGCCAACGCGCTGATCGACGGCACCGACGTCGTGATGCTCTCGGCCGAGACGGCCTCGGGGGCCTACCCGGTCGAGTCCGTGCGCACGATGGACCGGGTCATCCGGCGCATCGAGCGGGAGCGGCAGCTCGGCGATCCGAGTATGGACCCTCATCGCGGGGTGCTCTCCCAGGTCCATCATACCGTGGCCGGCGCGATCGCGGGCGCCGCGGCGGAGGCGACGGCCCGGCTCGGCGCTCCTTTCGTGGCGACGCTCACGCACAGCGGTTTCACGGCCTGGGTGGTGTCCGCCCAGCGGCTGCGGGTGCCGATCCTGGCAGTGACCGATCAGCCGATGACGGCGAACCAGCTCGCTCTCGCCTGGGGTGTGATTCCGATCCTCTGCGCCGCCGGTCTCGACTACCAGCAGATGGTGGCCGAGGCCATCGACTACGCATTGACGACCGAGCTGGGCCGTCCCGGCGATCCCTTCGTCGTCACGGCCGGCTTTCCCTTCCACGTGCCGGGCACGACGAACTACATGCGGGTGCAGACGATCGCCGAGGAACAGGAGTGAAGCTCACCTTCCTCGGGACCGGCACGTCCTTCGGGATTCCGGTCGTCGGCTGCGACTGCGCCGTCTGCACCTCCGACGATCCGCGAAACCGCCGCACGCGCCACGGGCTGCTGTTGCGCCACGGCGCCTCGACCGTGCTCGTCGACACGCCGCCGGAGCTCCGGCTCCAGCTCCTGCGCGCCGGTGTCGATTCGGTCGACGCGGTCTTTTTAACGCATCCCCACGCCGATCACGTGCACGGCATCGACGACCTGCGGGTGTTCGCCGCGCACGGGCGATCGAGCCTCCCGCTGCACGTGGCCGGCCGCTACGAGGCCGAGCTTCGGAAGCGGTTCTCCTACTTCCTCGGACCGGGCGCGACGAGCCGGCCGGGGACGACGATTCCCGGCGTCGAGCTCGAGCTGTTCGAGGATCGGGACGAGATCGAGCTGGCGGGTATGCGGCTGCGGACGATCGCCTTTCCGCACGGCGGCTACGACAGCTTCGGTTTCCGGGTCGGGAATCTGGCGGTCATCGTCGATGCGAAGCAGGTGCCCGACGACGCCTGGGAGCTGCTCGAGGGGGTCGAGGCCCTGGTCGTCAACGCCCTCTGGTTCGGCAAGAGCCACCCGACGCACCTGACCGTCGAGGAGGCCGTCGAGGTGGCGGAGCAGGTCGGCGCGGCGCGGACCTGGCTCACGCATCTCACGCATCGCGTCGACCATGCCGAAGCCGAACGCCGCCTGCCGCCCGGCGTGCGTCTCGCCTACGACGGCCTGGAAGTGGAAGTCGAATGAACGATTCGA
>CAZOEX010000364.1:0-2158 GCA_964578925.1 uncultured Gemmatimonadota bacterium
CCGTTGCGGCGGTTCGACGCGCCCTCGCGGCTGATCACCGCGATCCGGCCGTCCTCGGAGACCTTGACGTCGTTAACCGTGCGGGCGTCCACCTGTACACTGTCGATTTTCACGATATTCGTGGGGTCGGTCACGTCCCAGAAGTAGGCCTTTCCCTCGGCGCCCCAGGTGCCGGTGAGGGCGTAGTCGCGGCCGTCCACGGCCTCCCACACCAAGAGGTCCGACGTGTGGTATTCGGAGACCGCGCCCTGTCCGAGCAGCTCGACGTCCTCCGACACCTCCCGACCCTCGACCTGCACCTCGACGGCCGCGCTCGCCCGGCCGGAGCTGGCGTGGATGACGTAGGCGCCCGGCTTCTCGGCCACGAACCGACCCTCCGCGTCTACCTGCGCGGCTGCGGGTGGCGCGATCAAGGTGTCGATCGGGAAGGCCTCGACGCTGTAAGCGATCGGGGCAGCCGGAAGAGTCTTCCCCCGTCCGTCGCTCGCCGTCGCGGTGACCTGGACGACGTCACCGGTGCGGGCTCGCTCCCGATCCGCCGCGATCTCGAGCTGTCGAACCGGGCTTTCCTCCACCTCGAGCTCCCACGACTGCTCGAAGCCGTCGGCGCGCGCCGAGAGCGTCGCGCGTCCGGGCCCCGCGGCGCGCAGGGCACCCGAGGCGGTGACTGCGACGACCCCCGGTGCGGAGCTGGAGAGCGTCGGGAGGATGTCGGTTCGTGTCAGCCCCCCCTCCGTAATCACGGCGGGGTCGGGCCGGTAGGAGTTTCCCTCCTGCAGAACCTCCGGCAGACCGGCCAGCCGAATCTCCTCGACCGGGGGCCACGCGACTGTCGCTTCGACATCTTTACGGAGGGTCACCTCTCCGACCCGGGCGAGAACGAAGATCGTGTACTCACCCCCCTCGGTCGCCTCGATCCGGCCGTCCTCGTGGACGACGAGGCCGGACTCGCCCGACGCGCCGCGCACGAAGAAGCGTTGCATGTCGGGTTCAACGAGGTTGCCGTCGGGATCGCGCGTAACGACCTGCAGGGAGGCCTCTCCTCCGGCTGTCAGCTCCACACTCGCGGGTTCGACGGAAAGGGTGGGGACGGAGGCGAGCTCGGCATCGCCCGTGCGCGTGGCGCTCCAGGCGGCGCCTTCCGGCAGCGGGCCCATGGCCGTGCCCGAGAGCACCTCACCGTCACGCGTTCCGCGGAACGCAACGGGTTCCGGCGCGCCGACTTCGAGCTCGAAGGCGAGCTCCTCCCCGTCGAAGGACAGGTTCGACACCGGCGTGTTCATCATCCCCTGGGCGGGCATGGAGAAGAAGGCCTCGAGCCCCTCGTCGCCCTCCCGGATGGTCAGGGAGAAGTCGAGCTCCTGGCCCGCCGCCGACAGCGTCCCGTCGTAGTTGCCCCCGGCGGCCTGTAGGGCGGCCAGGGGTCCGGCGGTAGCGAGGGCCATGACCGCGGCCATCGTCAGCGTGCGCGGGAGCCACACGAGGATCTCATGCGTCGGCGGCGCGGAGGACAGAACGTGAATCATCTTCCGACCTTTCCAATGGTGCCTTGTCGATCGACGGGCGGCGATCGCCGCTCCGACTGTCGCCGTGAACCTAATTCTGCCCGAGGCGCCCGGGCCAGTCGACGTGCTCGCAAATCGCGGATCTGCCCACCGGCCGCCGGTTCTCGGGTGCCACTCCCTCCACAAGACGTGACGCCGGCCCGTGGGGTTTCGCCCGCCCGGAACCGGCGGTGGCGCAGGTGCGTTATATTCCTTTCCGAGGGCACGTGACGACACCGAGGCGGAAGGAAACGGGGTCGCGGCCGGCCGAGGGCCGGTTCGAGGAAAGTCCGGGCTCCGCAGGACGTGGTGCCGGGTAACTCCCGGGCGTCGCAAGACGATGGAAAGTGTCACAGAGAGCAGACCGCCGATGGCTCCGGTTCGCCGGGGCACAGGCAAGGGTGAAAGGGTGGGGTAAGAGCCCACCGCGCGAGCCGGCGACGGCCGCGGCAGGACAAACCCCGCCAGGAGCAAGGCCGAACAGGAGCGAGCGGCGGTCCGCCGCGATCGAGTTCCGGGTAGGCCGCACGAGACGTCGGGTAACCGGCGTCCCAGATAGATGACCCCCAGGGCTTCGGTCCGGTACAGAACCCGGCTTACTTCCTTCCGCCGCC
>CAZOEX010000365.1:0-2125 GCA_964578925.1 uncultured Gemmatimonadota bacterium
AAGCTGGTCGAGGAGGGAGCGGATCTCACCGAGCTGCCGGCGATCGGCAAGGACATGTCGGAGCACATCACCGAGCTGGTGAAGACCGGCCACCTGTCGCAGCTCGAGGAGCTCGCGAAGGAGATCCCGCTCTCGCTGGTCAGCCTGACCCGACTGCCCGGCGTCGGCCCGAAGAAGACGCGAAAGCTCTGGGACGAGCTCGACATCACGACGATCGACGAGCTCGAGGCCGCCGCCCGGGCGGGCCGCGTGGAGGAACTCGAGGGCTTCGGCGCCCGGACGCAATCGAAGATCCTCGACGCGATCGAGCGGCACCGGAAGCGGACCGGGCGCTATCGGCTGAACGAGGTGGACGAGCTGGTCGCCCCGTTGCTCGAGTACGTACAGACGTCGGAGGCGGTCGAGCGGGTCGACGTGGCCGGCTCCTTTCGCCGACGCAAGGAGACGGTGGGCGACGTCGACCTCCTCGTCATGTCGGACGACGCGGACGCCGTGATCGAGCACTTCCTCGACTACGAGCCCATCCGCGACGTGATCAAGGAGGGGGAGAACGGCGCCTCGGTGACGCTCGCAAACGAGTTGCAGGTGGACATGCGCGTTCTCGAGGAGGACACCTACGGGGCCGCGCTCGTCTACTTCACCGGTTCGAAGGAGCACAACATCGAGTTGCGCCAGCGGGCGCTCGAGCGCGGGCTCAGCGTCTCCGAGTACGGCGTGTTCGAGCTGGCCGGAGAAGGCGAGGAGGGCAAGACGAGCACGACCGGACGAGAGCTCGGGAAGCGGGTGGCCGGAAAGACCGAAGAAGAGGTCTACGAAACGCTCGGCCTGGTCTGGATCCCGCCCGATCTCCGCGAGCACCGGGGAGAGATCGGGGTGGCGGCCGAAGGGAAGCTGCCGAGGCTGATCACGCTCGAGGACATCCGGGGCGATCTGCAGATGCACTCCGACTGGTCGGACGGCAAGAACACGATCGAGGAGATGCTCGAAGCCTGCGCCGCACGGAGCTACGAGTACTTCGCCCTCACCGACCACAGCCAGGCGCTGGCGATGACCGGCGGACTCGACGCCGAGAAGCTCGCCCGTCAGCTCGAGGAGATCGAAGAGATCGACGAGCGCCACCCGGAGATCCGTTTTCTGCGCAGCATGGAGGTGGACATCCTGGCCGACGGGTCGCTCGACATGGATGACGAGAGCCTCGAAAAGCTCGATTTCGTCGTGATCAGCATCCACTCGAGATTCGACCTTTCGAGAGACGAACAGACGAAGCGGCTCATCAAGGCGATCGAGCACCCGCTGACCGACTGCGTCGGCCACCCGACCGGACGGATCATCGGGCGGCGCGATCCGATCGAGTTCGACCTGGCCGAGGTGCTCGACTGCGCCGCCGAGAACCAGGTGGCGATGGAGCTGAACGCGCACCCGAACCGCCTCGACCTGCGCGACATCCACCTGATGGAGGCGAAGAAGCGCGGCGTACCGATAATGATCAGCACCGACGCCCACCACGTCGACGAGCTCGGGCTCATGCAGTACGGGGTCGAGCAGGCGCGCCGCGCCTGGCTCATGGCCGACGACGTGCTGAACGCGAAGCCGCTGAAGGAGATGATGAAAGTGTTGGGTCGGTAGGTCGGCCACCCGACGAGCGTGAAATCGCGGGGCGACTGGCTCGACGATCCGGGGCGTCGAAGTTGTGCCGTGTGCTGCCGAACCCCGATATTGCCCCGCATGAGCAACGATAGCTTCTGGGCGCGCGTGAAGCGGGCGCGGGTCTTCCAGGTGGTCGTCGTCTACCTCGGCGCCTCCTGGGGCGTCCTCGAGGTGGCCGACCTCCTCCAGGACTCCCTCAATCTTCCGCAATGGGTCGTCCCGGTGGCGATCCTCCTGCTCGCCATCGGACTGCTCATCATCCTGGCCACCGCCTGGGTGCAGTCCCTGCCGACCACGCGGGCCGGCGCCGAGAGCGGAGAACTCCCGGGCGCCTGGGACATCGCCCCCGGTGGGCTGATCCAGGCCGTGAAGGAGGGCGAGCTCCCGCACTTGACCTGGGGACGGGCGATCCTGGGCGGCGTTGCCGCCCTCTGGCTCCTGTTCGGCTTCGCCGGGCTCTACGTGATCATCCAGGACC
>CAZOEX010000366.1:0-2114 GCA_964578925.1 uncultured Gemmatimonadota bacterium
GGGATCTTCGCCGGCTACTCGATCTTCCAGCCCCGCGAGAACCGGCTCCGGCGCTTCGTCCTGCTCCTGGCGGCCGCGGCGGCGCTGCTCACCGGTCTCGCTGCATACCGTGGCGGCATGATCGAACACGGCGAGCGCCAGGACGCGGCGGAGGACGCGGATGCGGTGGGTCCGGATCTGCCGCACACCGGAGTGACGGTCCCGCCACCCCCGGGGAGCGCCGCCCTAGACACCACGAATCCGACCAAGGATACCGATCTTTGACCGACCCCCGCACCATTCCCGAACTGCCCATCGAGGTGGGCTCCGGGCTCGAGGAAGCCCGCACCGTGTTCAACTCCCAGGCGTCCCTGATGCAGCTCATGGCCCCCGGAGACGCGAACCAGTGGGGGAGCGTCTTCGGCGGCGTGATCCTGGCGCTGGTCGACCGGGCCGCCTGGGTGAGCGCGGCGCGGCACTGCGAGAACCCGTGCGTCACGGCCAGCTTCGACCAGGTCGACTTCCGCTCGCGCATCGAGATCGGCGAGGTCGTCACCCTCAAGGCGTCGATCAACACGGTCGGTCGCACCTCGATGGAGATCGGCGTCCGGGTGGAGGCCGAGCAGGTGCATGGCGGCGGACGCCGCCACACGAACTCCTGCTACGTGACGATGGTGGCCGTCGACGACGACTTCCGTCCCATCCCCATCCCGCGTCTCAGGATCGAGACGGAGGAGCAGTATCGGCGCCACCAGGACGCCGAGGAACGGAGGAAAGCACGCCTCGCGCTGGCCGAGAAGCGCAGGTTGCGGCGGGAGCTGGACGGCTAGTGCGGCAGGCCGTCCGTGATCGACGTGGTCGATCAGAACTGCGACGTGGTCGGTCAGCTACAGGATCTGCACCAGCATGAAGAAGACTAGGGTCGCGGCGCACATCACGGCGCACTCCGCGACGAGCTGCATCGGCGGAAGCTTGGCCAGCAGGCCGACCAGAAGCCCGACGATCAGCGTCGTGCCCAGCAGGATCAATAGAACGGTCATGTGTCACTCTCGACTTGAGGTCGGGAGTCTCTCCGACTCGCCGCCCCGGAATCCACGTTCGAACGTCGTGATGTCGCCGCGGCAAAGCTAACCGCGCCGCGAATCTACGTCACGAGGGCCGCCGCGCCCACTACGAGGGACCGAAGCGCTTCGTCTCCTCGCCCTCGGTGCGGCCCTTCCGCTGGAGCTGCACGAGTTCGTGCATGCCGGCGCGCTCGGCGATCTCCTGCCCGGCCGGCGTCGCGGCGAGGCCGCCGAGCGCCGTCTCGCGATAGCGGACGTCCATCTTGCGGCCGACCTCGCCCATCACGTCGATCACCTGGTCGACCGGCACCGGAAAGTCCAGGCCCGCGAGCGCCATCTCGGCCGCTGCGATCGCGTTGACCGCGCCCGACGCGTTGCGATAGGCGCACGGGATCTCGACGAGCCCTGCGATCGGATCGCAGATCAGCCCGAGCATCCCCTGCAGGGTCAGGGCGACCGCGGTGCCGACCTGCTCCGGCGTCCCGCCCTCGAGCCAGGTGACGGCGGCCGAGGACATCGCGGCGGCGCTGCCCGTCTCGGCCTGGCAGCCGCCGCCCGCTCCGGCGATCGACGCCCGTTCGGCGATCACGGCGCCGACTCCGCCCGCTACGAGCATCGCGTCGACGAGTTGATCCTCGGTCCAACCCCGTTCGTCGGCCAGCGACAGGAGCACGGCGGGTACTACGCCTGCCGCCCCGGCCGTCGGCGACGCCATGATGAGGCCCATGCGGGCGTTCACCTCGAGCGTGGCGATCGCCCGGGCGAGGACGTCCGTGAAGCGATCTCCGAGCATCCGCGGACCTTCGGATGCGAGCCGCTTGGCGCGCCCCCCGGTCAGGCCGGAGGGGCTCGGGGTGTCGGTCTCGAGACCCTCGACGACGGCGTCCCGCATCACCTGCAGCGCCTCGGTGATCCGGGAACGGATCTTCTCCTCGGTCGCGCCGGTCTCCTTCATCTCGATGCGAAGGACGGCGGTCGGGAGGTCGATGTCCGCCGCATCGGCGGCTTCGAACCAATCGGATATCGATCTATACATGGATCAGGGGCCGTCCCGGTTGATCCGGAGATGAG
>CAZOEX010000367.1:0-2111 GCA_964578925.1 uncultured Gemmatimonadota bacterium
CGAGGACGACCGGGTCGAGAAGGTCTGCATCTGGGCGAACGACAAGGACCTCGCGCAGTGCGTCCGCGGGGAGCGGATCGTCCAGGTCGACCGGCGGAACGGCACGATACGGGACGCGGCGGGCGTGAAGGAGAAGTACGGTGTCGCGCCTGAGCTCATCCCCGACTTCCTCGCGCTGGTCGGCGACCGGCAGGACGGATTCCCCGGAATCCGCGGCATCGGCAAGGTGACGGCGGCCCGGCTCCTGGATCGTCATGGGCCGATCGAGGACTTCCCGGCCGAGGTTCTCGCGGACGACGATCGCGAGCTCGCCCTCCTGTTCAAGGACCTCGCGACGCTGCGCACCGACGCGCCACTGTTCGACGACGTGGATGAACTGCGGTGGACGGGTCCGGGCGACGGGTGGGAGGAATGGGCCGAGCGGATCGGGGACGACCGGCTGACCGGCCGAGCGATCGATGCGGCCGGGGCCGTCGCCGAGACTACCTGAGCGCGGCCATCACGCCGCCAGCGCCCAACTGGAACCATCATACATTGTGTTTTCGTGGGCGCGCGGGCACGATGCAGCCCCACGCCGGAGTCGGTGAGGTGTCCCGCCAGCATGGAGGTCTCGATGGAGCCGTGGTACGACCCGAGCCGGTTCGCAGCGAATCCTGCGGAGAACTACCAGGAGTACTTCGTACCGGCCATCGGCCGGCCGGTCGCCGGACGCCTGATCGAGGCGGCCGAGCTCCAGCCCGGGGAGGAGGTGCTGGACGTGGCATGCGGCACGGGCGTCGCGTCGCGGCTCGCCCGTGAGGCGGTCGGCGCGGAAGGCGGGGTGACCGGGGTCGACGTGAATCCCGGTATGCTCGCGGTTGCCCGGGCGTCGACGCCGGCGGAGATGCGCATCGAATGGGTGGAATCGGCCGCGGAGGATATGCCGTTCGACGAGGACTCGTTCGACGTCGTCCTCTGCGGGATGGGCGTCCAGTTCTTCGAGAACCGCGAGGCGGGCCTGCGGGAGATGCGCCGCGTGCTCACTCCGGACGGGCGCGCCGTGTTCAACCTGCCGGGTCCGATTCCTCCGCCCTTCCAGCTGTTCGAGCGCGGCCTGGCTCGACACGTCAGTCCGGAGGTCGCGGGCTTCGCCGCCCTCGTCTTCGCCCTCCACGACGAGCGGGAGATCCGCCACCTGGTCCGCCGGGCGGGCTTCGAGAACGCGCGGGTCACGTCCCACGTCGAGACGCTGACCGTTCCCGCACCGAAGGAATTCCTCTGGCAGTACATTCACTCGACGCCGCTCGCCGGCGCCCTGACGCAGGCCGGCGAGGAGCGGCGGGCTGCCCTCGAGCGAGAAGTGTGCGAGGGATGGCGGGAGTTCGCCGAGAACGGAGGGATGCGGTTCGATGTCCGGATGACGACGGTGGTGGCCAGGGTCTGATCGCGGTTTCGCGAGCCCGGCCGCGAGCTTCGTCTCGGGGGCTAACCTGACGGCTACCTGAGACGTCGAGGTCCGACCGGACTTCCGGGTCTGGATCCTCAGCCCACCGCCCCGTCCATTACGGCCCGGAAACGAGGGTGGCTGCGGATCGGGTCGAAGCCGGGGGACTGCAGGTAGAACCACAGCCATCGGGCACGGGGACGAGCGGCCTCGATCAACGCCAGGGCCTCGTCCTCACGGCCGATCGAGACGAGAGCTGCTCCGAGGTATAGCGCGTCGGTCGGACTCGGCTCTTCGGGGTTCACCAGGGCAGCGCGGCTTCGCTCGAGCTCTCGACGGCCCTCCTCCCGCTGATCCGAATGCCAGAGCGCTGCACCGAGGATCGCCCGGGCCGGCAACTCGTAGCTCGGGTCGATGTGGAGCGCTTCTCTGGCGTCCCTGGCGGCCCCGTCGTAATTGCCGTCCTCCAAATTGCGCAATGCCCTCGACGTCCATGCGTAGGGCGCGTCGGCGGCGAGTACGACCGCGCTGTCCGTCCACCGCTTCGCCGAGCTGGCGTCCCCGATCCGACGGGCAATGGCCGAGAGCGCCACCAGCGTCAGGGGACGCTCGCCGTCGATCGCAAGCGCGGCATGGTATGCGCTGCGGGCCTCGGCGTAGCGACCCGAGATCATCAGCGTTTGACCAT
>CAZOEX010000368.1:0-2095 GCA_964578925.1 uncultured Gemmatimonadota bacterium
ATCGCCGCGCACGCCCTGGCGGGCGAGATCGCGTTGCGCGCCGGCCAGCCGGCCGCGGCGGCGGAGCGCTTCCGGCACGCTGCGAAGATCGAGGACGGCATGGTGCACGAGGAACCGCCTCTCTGGTACTACCCGATCCGCCACTCCCTGGGCCGTGCTCTCCTCGAGGCCGGGAACGCCCGCGGCGCCGAAACCGTCTATCGGGAAGATCTGGCCCGCTTCCCGGAGAACGGATGGTCTCTCTTCGGGCTGGCGCAGAGCCTCGAGGCCGGGAGTCGGACCGCCGAGGCTGACGCTGTTCGCGAGCGCTTCGAGGCCGCCTGGCGTGATGCCGATGTCGAGCTGACCGGCTCACGGTTCTGAACCGACGGCTCCGCCGAGCGGCTACGCCACGGTCGTGCGACGGCCGGCGGCGGTCGTTAGCATCCGGCGTGGCCAGGTACGGATTCACGGTGTATCGCGACGCTGTTCGGCGGGGCGAGCCGACGGAAGACGCCACCTCCCGATCCGCCCGCATTCGTACGCTGCGCGGGGGCGTGGTCCGGGACGATGGCGCGTACGTCCTGTACTGGATGCAGATGTACCAGCGAGGCGTCGAGAACGCCGCGCTGGACGAGGCGGTGCGACGGGCCAACGAGCTGGGCCTTCCCCTTCTCGTGTACCAGGGATTGAACCCCGACTATCCGGAAGCGAACGACCGCATCCACAGCTTCATCCTGCAGAGTGCGCGGGACGTGGCGAGGACGCTCGCCGAGCGCGGGATTCACTACCGATTTCATCTCCGACGGCGGGCATCCGGCGATCCGCCCCCGGTGGCGGCGCGGCTGGCGGACGGCGCCGCCCCGCGTCGTCGTCGACGACTTCCCGGCCTTCATTCTTCCGCGCGTCACGCAGACGCTGCTCTACCGGACGGCCGGGACCGGCGTCCCGTGCCGGGGATGACGAGATCGCGGCACTCGTGGCCGCTTGCGACATCGACCACACCGTCCCGCCGTCGGCGAGCTACGTCGGGGGCCGGGAAGCGGCCCTGCGGCGCCTGGGGCGCTTCATTCGGGAACGGCTGGACCGCTATGCGAGCGAGCGGAACGATCCCGGCCGAGACGCGACGAGCAAACTCAGCTCCTACCTGCACTTCGGATGCCTGTCGACAGGCGAGATCGTTCGTGCCGTTCTCCGGGCCGAAGCCGACGACGAGTCCGTCGACTTTCTCGAGGAACTGGTCGTGCGGCGCGAGCTCGCCTACAACTTCTGCCGCTACACGCCCGTGGCGGAACACACGTCGCTGGAAGCCCTGCCGGACTGGTCCCGGAAAACGCTCGCCGAGCACGCCGACGACGACCGGGACCCGATGTACGACAGTGATCGGCTCGAACGCGCGGATACGCACGACGAACTGTGGAATGCCGCGCAGCGGGAGCTACTGGCGACCGGCACGTTTCACGGCTACCTGCGAATGCTGTGGGGCAAGAACGTGATCCGCTGGACGGAAAGCTACGAAGCCGCGCAGCGCTTCATGATCGAGATGCACCACCGCTACGCGCTCGACGGCCGCAACCCGAACACCTATGCGAACATTTTATGGTGCTTCGGCTTGCACGATCGCGCGTTCAGGGAAGGCCCCGTCCTCGGAAAGCTGCGCCCTCTGAAGTCATCCAGCACGCGCAGGAAGTTCGATGTCGAACCATACCTCGAACGCGTCGCCTCCCTGCCCGACCCCCCCGTGGAAACCCCGTAGCCGCAGAACGACGTCGACCGACATCGGGCGCGTCGGGCGCAGTCAGCCGACGGCGAGGCGTCCCCGCAGAGCCGCGAGACTCCCCAGGATTTCGAACGTCCGCCATCCGGCGTCGCGGGCCACGAGCGACGCGACGCGAGCGCCCAAATCGTGCCTTGCCCCGGTGGGCGTCGACGACGGCCAGGGGCGCTCGAGTCCGGCGTCGGGAAGCCGGTCGGCGACACCGTGGAGCAGGTCGAGGAGGACCTCTTCGAGGAAGGTGTCCAGGGGCAGCCGAACGGCAGCCTCCCGGAGGACCGCGGTCAGACGAGGACGACGGGTTCACGGGCTCGACGGCCTGGGTGTGGCCCGTCACTGCCG
>CAZOEX010000369.1:0-2095 GCA_964578925.1 uncultured Gemmatimonadota bacterium
ACCCAGTCGCGGTTCAGGTGGCCGTCGAATCCCTCGGCCATCCAGGGGAAGATGTGCTCGGCGCCGAAGTACATCGAAGCGAAGACGAGAAGCGATACGGGAAGGAAGGCGCCGGTCGCCTCGGCGACCCGGATGAACGGCTTGCCCCAGTGCCCCTTGGCCGCCACGAGCACGGCGCCGAAACCGACGCCTGCCATGGCGATCGCGGACCAGTAGAGGAAGTTGACCCAGATCGCCTGCCACGTGCGCACCGGCATGCTCTCGATCGAGGTGAGCACGCCCGCCACGCCGACCGCGATCGCCAGCAGCCACAGCCCCATGGCGAGGCCGCTGATGCGTCCCGAGATCGTTCCGAGGACGCGCTCCGTCACCTTCGTCGGTTCCGCGCTCAAGGATTCCCCTGCAGTTGTCTGACGTAGTTCACGATGTACCAGCGATCGTCCGCCGGGATGCGGCGATAGTCCGGCATCAGGCCGCGCCCGTTTCCGATCATGCCGTAGATGTACCCGTCCGTGTAGCCGCGCGCGCGATCGGTCAGCAGGTTGATCGTCTGCAGCGCCGCGGGGAAGCGGTTCTCGCCGACCGCCGGGCCGTCGCCCTCGCCGGTCTCGCCGTGGCACACGATGCAGTACGATCGGTAGAGCAGCCGGCCGCGCTCGAGTACGTCCTCGCTCATCCGGCCGGCGAGCGGATTGACGAGCGTGTCGGAGGCCGCCAGCGGCACGTGGCGCTCGGCGCCGAGAGCCACCGCGCCCTCCGGGGGCAGCCGGCCCTCGTCCTCGTAGGTCTCGACGGACTGCGTCCGGTACATCGTCTCGAACCAGGGCACGCGCTTAATCTGGTCGTCGCAGCCCCCGAGACCGAGCAGCAGCGCGACGCAGGCGACCAGCCGGGCCGGTCGACAGTGGAAGGAGCGGATCACTCGTCCACCCCCCGGTCGATCGACACGGCTCCCGTCTCCTTCATGATCTCCTCGACCGCGTCCTCGGCCTCGTCTCGCACGTACACGCCGTAGCGATCGATCGAGAAGGCCTCCCGGTAGGCGGGCGACAGCCGCTTGCGGCTCTTGCGCGTGTGGTACAGGACCCCGGCGAAGCCGAAGAGCCCGGCGAGCAGGATCGTCAGCTCGAACATGATCACGAAATAGGCGGGCCAGGAGAGAATCGGCTTTCCCTGCGTAACCAGCGGATACGCGAGCGACGTGAGACCGGTGAGGGCAACGGCGGTCGCGAAACCGGTGATGCCGCCGATGAGCGCCCAACGCCGCACGGGACTGCTCACGATTCCCATCGCGTCCTCGAGCTCCGGATACGGGATCGGCGAGAACACGTCCAGGTTCTCGTGCCCGGCTTCGCGCAGCCGCCGGATGCCCTCGATGGCGGCGCCGACGCTGTCGTACTCCGCGAGTATCCCGCTCATCTCCGACCCCACATGCTCGGTGCCCTCATCGTCAGTGCCCCCCGTGCTCCTGCTGATGCGCCAGGTGCTCCTTCACCTCTGCGATGCTGATCGTCGGCAGCGTCTTCGTGAACAGGAGGAACCAGAAGAAGAACCAGGCGAAGCTGCCGACCATGATCGCCAGCTCGACCCAACTCGGGATGTAGATGCCCCATCCGCCCGGCTCGTACTCGTGGGCGAGCGAGGTGACGATGATGACGAAGCGCTCGTACCACATCCCGATGTTCACGAAGACCGAGATGACGAAGAGGGCCGACAGGCTGTGCCGGACCCGCTTGAACCACAGGCTCATCGGCACGACGACGTTGCAGAAGACCATGACCCAGAACGGGCCGGCGTAGTAGCCTTCGGCGCGCCAGGTAAAGCTCTCGATCTCGATCGCGTCCTGCGACCAGAAGGCGACGAAGAACTCCATGGCGTACGCGTAGCCGACGATCAGCGAGGTCAGCAGCAGCAGCTTCGACATGTTGTCGAAGTGGTATTTCGTGATGTATTTCTCGAGGCCGAAGGCCCAGCGCAACGGGATCAGCAGCGTGATCACCATCGCGATACCGCTGAAGATGGCGCCGGCCACGAAGTAGGGCGCGAAGATCGTGGAGTGCCAGCCGGGCACGATGCCCATCGCGAAGTCCCACGA
>CAZOEX010000370.1:0-2093 GCA_964578925.1 uncultured Gemmatimonadota bacterium
GGCCGCCTTTCTGCACGCCTCGGACCTCGAAGAGCCGGACGAGGACGAAGAGAACGGGGACGGGAACGGAAACGGTCGCGGCGGCCGGAAGTACCCGCCGATCCAGGATCAGCTCAGCCGCGGCCAGGAAATCCTCGTGCAGGTGACGAAGGAGCCGATCGGGACGAAGGGGCCGCGGGTCACCAGCCAGATCTCGCTTCCCGGGCGCTTCATCGTCTACATCCCGGGCGGCTCGCACGTCGGCGTCAGCCGCAAGATCGGCGACAAGGAAGAGCGGGCGCGCCTGCGCGCGCTAGCGAAGGACTTGATGGGCAAGGACGACGGGGGCCTGATCGTTCGAACCGTGGGCGAAGAGCTCACGCGCAAGGCGTTCGAACAGGAGCTGGGCCGGCTGCGCAAGACCTGGAAGAAGATCCGGGGTCGCGCGAAGAGCATGAAGGCGCCGGCTCTCGTCCACGAGGAGGCCGAGATGACGTCCGGCCTGGTTCGGGACGTGTTCAGCGGCAAGGTGGATCTTCTGACGGTCAACTCGAAAGAGCTCGCCCACCAGGCCAAGTCCTACCTCGGTCGGATGAGTCCCGAGCTGCTCGACCGGGTGACGGTGTTCGAGGAAGACCGTCCGATTTTCGAGGCGTTCGGCATCGAGGACGAGATCCAGGCCGCCTTCCGCCGACGGGTCGAGCTGAAGTCGGGGGGGCACATCGTCATCGAGCACACGGAGGCTCTGGTGGCCATCGACGTGAACACGGGGAGTTATACCGGGAAGAAGGACCCCGCGAAGACGATCCTCAAGACGAACATGGATGCAGCCGCGGAGATCGCCCGGCAGCTCCGGCTCCGCGACATCGGCGGTATCATCGTCTGCGATTTCATCGACATGGACGAGCAGGCGAACCGCGACAAGGTGCTTCAGGAGATGCGGAGCCACGTCGGGCGGGATCGCGCCCGCACGAAGCTGTTCGGCATCTCGGAGCTCGGGTTGCTCGAGATGAGCCGTCAGCGCGTTCGGCCGAGCCTGATCCAGATGATGACCGAGCCGTGTCCGAGCTGCGACGGCACCGGCCGCGTGCTGAGCCCGGACACCGTCGTGCGCCGGATCGAGCGCTCGATTCTGCGAGCCCAGCACGAGGGCGAGTCCCGCAACATCACGATTCGGGTTCACCCGACCGTGGCGCTCTACCTGCTGGAAGAAGAGACGTCCTTTCTCGGCGATCTGGGCGAGAGGGCCGGAATCGACCTGGACGTGCGGGACGATCCGATCCTGGGGCACGACGAGTACCGCCTTTTGGCCGCTCCCGCCGACACGGACGTCACGTCGAAGTACGCCGTGGCCTGAAGCGTTCCGTCCATTTCCGGCCGATTGACAGGAGAGCATCCGGAGCCTATTCTCTCAGGCTCCATCAGGACGGACACGAACCGAGAAGAAGCTGAGATGTACGCCATATTCGAGGCCAAAGGAAAGCAGTTCCGCGCAACGCCCGACCAGCGGATCCGCATGCCCAGCCTGGGCGCGGAACCGGGCGACCGGGTGACCTTCGACACCGTGCTCCTGGCGCAGAAAGGCGCCGGCGAGGACGTGCTGATCGGACGTCCCGCGCTCGAGGGCGCGAAGGTGGACGTCGAGGTGCTGCGGCACGGCAAAGAAGACAAGATCATCGTCTACAAGATGAAACGCCGGAAAGGCTATCGGCGGAAGCAGGGCCACCGGCAGAAGTTCACCGAGGTGAAGGTCGTCGAGATCGACTTCGGCACCGGCAAATCGGTGACCCCGGAGGCGGAGGAGAAGCCGAAGGCCGAGCCGAAGCCGAAGACGCAGAAGACCGAGAAGCCGAAGCCCGAAGCCGACACCGAGGCGGCTGCGCCGGCGGCCGAAGCGGAAGCGCCCGAAGCCGAAGCCGCGGAGATCGACGTGACGCCCGCGGCCGCGAAGCTGGCGGAAGAAGAAGGCATCGATCTGACGACGCTCGAGGGAACCGGCAAAGACGGCCGCATCCTGAAGGGCGACGTGCAGGACGCGATCAAGGCACGCGACGAGGAGTGACCCATGGCGCATAAAAAGGGAGTAGGTTCCAGCCGCAACGGCCGGGACAGCA
>CAZOEX010000371.1:0-2070 GCA_964578925.1 uncultured Gemmatimonadota bacterium
CGCATCGACAGCTACGTGCTGCACGGCCCGTCCGTGCCGAGCGGCCTGGGCGACGCCGACCGCGAGGCGTGGCGCGCGATGGAGTCGCTCCACGAGGAGGGGAGGACGCGGCTGATCGGCGTGAGCAACGTCCGGCCCGATCAGCTCGATCTGCTGTGCGAGTTCGCCGAGGTCGCGCCCGCCTTCGTGCAGAACCGCTGCTTCGCCCGCGTGGGCTGGGACGCTGCCGTGCGGCGCATCTGCGACGAGCGCGGCATCGTCTACCAGGGCTTCTCGCTGCTCACCGCGAACCCCGAAGTGCTCGGCCGGCCCGCGCTCGCCGACATCGCCGAGCGCCACGACCGCACCCGCCCCCAGGTGATCTTCCGCTTCGCGCTCCAGCTCGGGATGATCCCGCTCACCGGCACGAAGGACCCCCGCCACATGGAGCAGGACCTCGAGGTCTACGACTTCGAGCTGACGGGCGAAGACGTCGCGGCGATCGAGGGAATGGGCTCGTAGGAATCACGTGACGGTTGCACCTCCCGAAACGTCTATCTCATGAAGCACGGAGGCGACTCGGGAGGAGACGATGCTGCGACAATTGCTGCGCGATCTTCGATGGTACATCGACGCGGCTCGTCTCCTCGCCTCCGGCTTGCTCGGCCGAAACTCCGGGGACTCCCACCGAAAGCACGATTCTCGGCGGCGACTCTGAATTGCATGTCCGGTCATGTCTCGACGGGCAAGGCCTGTCGGAGGCAGAGGCCCGAGGTACCGTGGTCCGCGGGTAGCGATCGCCGTGAGCGGTCTCCGAAATCCCGCTCGCCATGAAGGCCTACCCTCTCCACTTTGCGCACCAGTAAGCGAGGCCGACCCCTGTACCTGGAGGAATGCGATGGTTCCTCGATTGCTCTTCGCCGCGGTGCCGCCCCGGTGCCCGTACCCCTCTCCGCGGCAGCCCGGTCGCCCGAAGCGCGACCGCCCACTGTGAGGGGCCAGTCGAAGTCGGCATGAAACCCGAAGAGCTGCGGGCGCTCCAGGCGCCTCTGAAGGAGCGGTACCGGGGAGACCCGGACGCCGCCGTCGTCGCCCTGGAAGCGCAAGCGCGGATCGGCGAGGGTATCACCTGTCGCGTCGAGACCGGAAAGGCGCTGGTCGAGGCGGGCCTGCATCCCGCCACGGGGGGCGACGGGCTCGCGGCCTGTTCCGGCGACATGTTGCTCGAGGCGCTCGCCGCCTGCGCGGGCGTCACGATGAAGGCCGTGGCGACGGCCATCGGGGTCGAGCTGCGCGACGGCGTCGTCCGCGCCGAAGGCGACCTCGACTTCCGGGGCACGCTCGGTGTGTCGAAGGGGGCGCTCGTGGGCTTCCGGGAGATCCGGCTCCGCTTCGAGCTGGACACCGACGCGTCGGAGGAGGAGCTCGAGACGCTGCAGCGGCTGACCGAGCGCTACTGCGTCGTCTACCAGACGTTGCGGAATCCGCCGGAGATCAGGGTCGGTTTCGCGGGACGCGGTGGCGGCGTCTAGCTCAGGCTCGTCAGCTTCGCTACTTCTGGCCGATCGCCGTGAGCACTTCCCCCGTCGACAGCACCGTGGCGAACTCGCCGTGCAGATTCGCCAGCGCGATCGCGTGCACCTCGTCCGCCGAGAACCGGTGTCCGTCGTGCCCTTCGCAACCGAACGCGGCCGTGGCGTCCTCGACCACCTCCGTCTCGAACCCGAGGTTCCCCGCCATCCGGGCCGTCGTCGAAACGCAGTGGTTCGTGGTGAGGCCGACGATCACCAGCGCCTCGATCCCCCGCCCTCGCAGATGCGCCTCCAGCTCCGTTCCGATAAACGCACTGTTGACCCGCTTTTGGACCAACAGCTCTCCGTCCCGCGGGGCGACTTCCGGCTTGAGAGCGCAGCCCGGGCTGTCCGGGTGGAGCGGAGAGTCCGGGAACGTCGAAAGATGCTGCACGTGGATCACGGGCCTGCCCGCTTGACGCCATGCCGCGAGGAGCCGGACGATGTTCGATTCGGCGTCGGGGTTCGTTCGCTTCCCCCATTCCGTGGAGTCGAAACCCTGCTGCACGTCGATGATCAG
>CAZOEX010000372.1:0-2047 GCA_964578925.1 uncultured Gemmatimonadota bacterium
CCGCCGCTATTTCGAGGCCCTCGCCGAACAGGACCCACAGCATAGCACGGAGTAATGTTGCGCCGGCCATGAAGAAGAAACGACTGGTCTACTCATTGATAATTTTTGCCGGTGTCGTATTTATCTCGCTTCGCAGGGACATCGATTTTTGCGTCTATACCTCACAGTTCCGTGTACGGTATCGGGTGTTCGGTCTAATCGTCTCAGAACAAGAACACGAGACTCAGCTTTCCGAATGGCTTCAAGATGAGTTCGGTATCGACGGGCCGATTAAGTATCGCGATTACCTTGACTTTCATCCTTTGCTTCCTTTTGCCTCAACCCCGCCTGGAAACTGGCTACTGCTGCGCTCCATCTACAAAATCTACAGAGAGCATCCTGTGTCCCGCGATACCATTCGAGATCACCTCATGGCAGTATACGCGAAAAAGAAGAGACTGTACCAACGTTGCTGGGGATTATGCAGCCTTTCGAGGACGAGACACGTGCAAGGTTTCGATGGTGTGCTCCCGTTGGGAGGTTCGTTCCTCGCGTTGCATATCCAAAGCGATGCGGCCGGCGATATTCGGGCCGGTGCGCACGCGATACACGGTTTTTTGCATTTTGCGGTGACGGCGGTAGCCGCGTTCGACGGCATTGGAGGTCGAAGGCAGGAGTTTGTCATCCAGGAACGTCAAGGCCTTGTCCAGGTTCGGGGAGAAGAGCTTTTGCAATGTCTTGCCGACCGTTTTGAAGCGACGAACCCGTTGTCGGAGCCTGGCCAGCTTTTGCAGGGCCGTGTCGGTGCGGCAGCGGCGGTCGAACAGGCGATACACCTCGTCCATGATGTCCCGCAGCGTTCGCAGTTCGGGCCGCCCGCGGGTGATGTGCGAGAGCGTCCGACGCTCGGCGGGAGTCAGTTTGTGCTGCACGAACAGGTAACGATGCCGAAACAAGTCTCCCACCTTCGCATCGATCCGCTGGCGACGCCTCGCCGTTCGGCGGGCGGCCGGCGAAGACGGACGTCCCCGGCCGAGCTTCGGTTTGGTGGCCGCCAGTTCCTTGCGCACTTTGGCCACCGCCCGCAGCACTGCTTGGGTGATCTCTTTGAGGACGTGAAATTCGCAGACCTGATGCGGCACCTCGCCGAACACCGTCGAAATCGGCTCGGGATAGAGGCTCGATCCATCGGTCGTGATCCCCTTCAGCTCCAACCCGCGCTCGGCCAGCAGCGACTGAAACCGGCGGAAGAACCGTTCGATGTCGGCGTGTGTCGGGTCGTGGTCGAGAACCTCGTAGATGATCCGACGAAACGTGCGGTTGTCCACGATCGACAGCACGCAGAACGGGCCGTCGTACAACTCGTCGGCGGCGATGTATCCCGAGAACTCAGCCAGCACGTCGTCGAGGTACTCACTGGCAACGTGCGCCTCGGCCTTTTTTCCCCCCGGCCTCCACCCAGTTCTGGATGGTGGAAAAGGGGACGAACACACGGTGGTCCCGCCACAGATGCCAACTGGCGGCCCGGTACGGCAAGCCGTCCTCCACCACCAGCCGCACCGCCAGCGTGATGACGCGGTGCGTATAATGGCCGCCGGACGGAGCCAGGTCCGAGATGTCGACGTTGAAGTAGCAACGACACTTGCAGCAGTAATGTTGGGAGTAGGTGACATGAAGTTCGCGGGGGCGGCCCAAGACCAAATCGCCCACATCGTGCAGTTTTCGCTGCCGGGCGCGATGGCGATAGCAGCTCCGGCCACACTCCGGGCAGGGCCGTCGCGAATAATTGCGGCTCCGCTCAACCCGCTTCGCTTTCGGCAGGTCTTCAACACGCGTAATTCCTTCGGTCGGATCCGCCACGTATTCTCCCGGTCCCAGCATGATCGCCCTCCTTTGCGAAAATGGTCCGGGAAAAATAGGAAAAAACACTCATCGTGTCACTACCAATCCCCAGCAACGTTGGTACAGACACCGTAAAATCTGGAATAGTCACGAGCAGTGCGGAAGGCTAACACGGCAACGGAAACGCTGCTCTGGCAAAGGCTTTCGGACAATTTCGCGACGGCCC
>CAZOEX010000373.1:0-2041 GCA_964578925.1 uncultured Gemmatimonadota bacterium
ACGACCGTGTTCACCAGGCCCATGTCGAGCGCCTCCTGCGCGGAGTACTGGCGGCAGAGGTACCAGATCTCGCGGGCTTTCTTCTGCCCCACGATGCGCGACAGGTACGAAGAGCCGAAGCCGCCGTCGAAGGAGCCCACCTTCGGACCGGTCTGGCCGAAGATCGCGTTCTCGGAGGCGATCGACAGGTCGCAGACGACGTGGAGGACGTGCCCGCCGCCGATGGCGTAGCCGTTGACCATGGCGATCACGGGCTTCGGCAGGGTGCGGATCTGGCGCTGGAGGTCGAGGACGTTGAGCCGCGGGACGTCGTCGTCGCCCGCGTAGCCGCCCTTTGCCCGTACCGACTGATCACCCCCGGAGCAAAAGGCCTTGTCTCCGGCGCCGGTGATGATCGCCACGCCGACGTCGCGGTCGTCCCGGATGTCTTCGAACGCGCGCTGCATCTCCTGGACGGTGAGCGGGCGGAATGCGTTTCGGACTTCGGGACGGTTGATCGTGACCCTGGCGATTCCGTCGCCCGATTTTTCGTAGATGATGTCTTCGTAGCCCGTCTGGGCTTTCCAGTTCACGGAACTCATCGAATCGTCTTCTCCGGTACGTCGCGAGGTTGGAAGTCGTGCGAAACAGGGACGCAACGCCCGATGTGAGCGGCGTTGCACGGTCCGGCGTTAGAAGAAAGGATGGGCGCGCCGGGGGCAAGCCTCGCGGTGAGCGGGTGTCCGCGCCTAGAAGGGCCCGTCCGGACCGGCCAGCCAGGCGTCCAGCTCGGCGGTGATGCGGCGCAGCGTCTCGACACCGTCGGGGGCGACCGTCACCTCGACGACCGTCGCGCCGGGCCCGGACAGCGCCGCGTCCAGCTTCTCCCGGAGTTCCGCGCCGCCCTCGACCCGCCGCGCCGGGACGTCGAAGGCGGTGGCGGCGGTTACGCCGTCCACTTCCGGCGGGGTCAAAAAATAGCGTTCGAAGGTCTCGCTCACGCCCGGTAGATCGTGCACCGGCAAGAGCTCGAAGAGCCGCCCGCCGCCGTTCCGGAGCACCACGATCGCGAGCGGCACGGAGTGCTCCGCCGCTGCGGCGGCCAGCCCCCCCACGTCGTGCTGGAAGCTAACGTCACCCAACAGGAGAAGGGTCGGGCGGCCGGAGGCATCCGCCGCCCCGGCCGCCCCCGCGATCAACCCGTCGATGCCCGCCGCGCCCCGCTGACACAGCACGTCGATCCCCCGCCGGGCCGCCGGGACGTAGAGATCCACGTCGCGCACCGGCATGCTGTTGCCGACGATGAGGAGTCCGTCCTCCGGCAGGGCCTCGACGGCGGCACGCACGGCCTCGCCCTGGCTTCCCGGCCGATCCGCGGCGGCCGACGCCAGGTCTCGCGCGCGCTCGCTCGAGAGGCCGATCGCCGCGAGCCAGGCATCGTCCCGTGCCGGCGGATCTTTCGCATCCGAATCGAGCAGATCCGCGAGCGTCCGCAGCGTGGGTTCGAGATCACCCGTGAGGATCGATCGCGCCTGGTTGAAGGCTTCCGGAACGCCGTGGGGGGCGATGACGATCCGCTCCAGATCGGGACCGGCGTCGCGGATCCACCGTCCGAGCGCGCGGCCCGTCGGTGCCGCCCCGATCTGAAGAACGAGTTCCGGGGCGTGCGGATGGAAGCCCGGCGAGCCGAAGAGTGGTTCCGAGACGTCGAGGGCACGCTCGAACCCGGCCGCTCCGAATCGGTGCTGGCTCGTGGCCTCCGGGAGAACCGGATATCCGGTGGCCCGCGCCAACCGCTCGACCGTTCCCGCCGAGGGGGCCGCATCGAGGCCGCACGGCCCGAGAACGAGCATTCCGCGTCGTTTCGCGCGGATGCGGTCGGCCACCGTCGCCAGCGCCACCGAGGGCGCCGTGCGAACCGGGGGGACGGGAACCGGGAGACCCTCGTCGAGACTTTCGCGGACCCGGGATCCGAGCGCCTCCACGGCCGGATCGTTTGCCCCGTCGGGTTCGAGCGGCTTGCGAAAGGCCACGTTCAGATGCACCGGCCCGGGCTCGGGCA
>CAZOEX010000374.1:0-2035 GCA_964578925.1 uncultured Gemmatimonadota bacterium
CCTGGAATCTCTTGGTCCAGAGCCAAGCGTGTTGCCAATTCCACCACGGGCCAGCATCCGCCGCAATCGGCGGGCCTGCGAGTATAGGGGATGGATCGGTCCGGATCAACCGTGACGATGATCGGCGCTCGCGAGCACTCTCAGCGGAATGAACGCGTCCCGCTGGCCGGGCGTTCCGCGACCGCTCACGATCACGCCCTCCTCGTACGCATCGACGAGCGTGAGGTCCCACTCGACCCCCGGCGACGTCCGGTCGCCCCGGCCGGCTGGATCACCGCGATCCCCCGGAACGGCGGTGGCGCCTCGCCTCCTTCGCGACAGGCCGTCGACTCGCCCCATGCCGACGGTGTTCCCGTGCAGGGCCAGGAGCGTGTGGCGCACCAGCCGCGCGATCGACGGGCTCCGGGACACGAGCCGCACGTTCGATCCCGGGCGGAGTCGCGACATCGCCGCGAGCGCCATTCCCCGAGGAGCGAGGGGAAAGACTCGAGTGTCCTTCGGCGGCGTCATATCGAGGGGTAGCAGCAGGACCCCGGGTCCGATCGACTCGCGTCGAAACCGCCGCACAGGCTGTGGACACCGGCGCAGCTCTCCCTCCAGCTCCGTCAGCACCACATCGCCCAGGTCGGCCGCCATTTGCAGCGGCTCGTTCAGCAGCCGACGCGAATCATACGAATTCGTGGTGAACGTCCCCTTGCCGCGCATGCATCGGACGAGGCCGAAACGCTCGAGATCGCGGTAGACGGCAGCGGCCGTATTGCGGTGGACTCCCGCGGAATCGGCGAACGCCCTGATGCTCGGCAGGCAGTGGGGCCTGTGGCCTCTCTCGTGGCTCGACAGGAGGCACAATCCGAGCCGAACGCGTAGCTCGGCGCGCACCCCCCATCGCACCGGCGCCGACCTTCCACCGATCGCTTCGTCCATCCGGACCTCTCTTCTCCGTGGTTCCCGCATCCGACTCTCGCCCGACGCCTTTCCCGACCGCGACCGACCTTTATATTGGCCGCCGCCATCAACCCTTCCTGAACGAGATTTCGCGCATGGACATGCTGGTGCTCGGAGGCGGCCTCCAGGGGTCCGCTTGCGCTTACGATCTGCTGACGCAGGACGACGTGACGAGGGTCACGATCGCCGACGTGCGGGCGGAAGCGGGAGCTGGTTTTCTTCCCGGCGACGACCGCCTCGAGCACGTGGCGCTCGACTTCTCGGACGAGGACGCGACGCTCGAGCTCATGGAACGGCACGACGTCGTGATGTCCGCGGCGCCGTACTATTTCAACGGCACCCTGGCGCGTCTCGCCATCGAGGCCGGCTGTGACTACACGGACCTCGGCGGGAACACCGAGATCCTCTTCGGCCAGCTCGACCGGAGCGACGACGCGCAGGCGGCCGGCTGCACGCTGATCCCGGACGTGGGCCTGGCCCCCGGCCTGGTGAACGTGCTCGCGGCCGAGGGAATCCGCCGGTTGGACGAGGCGGAACGCGTGAGCATGTACGTGGGCGGGCTCCCGCAGCATCCGAAGCCACCCCTCAACTACCAGGTCGTGTACTCGCTCAAGGGCGTGCTCGACTACTACACGACGCCGTCCTGGGTGATACGCGACGGAAAGCCCTTCGAGGTCGAAGCGCTGTCGGAGGTCGAGCCGATCGAGTTCCCCGAAATCGGCATACTCGAGGCCTTCCACACGGCGGGCGGCGCCTCCCTGCTTCCCTGGCGGTACGAAGGCAAGGTCGACCGCCTCGAATACAAGACGCTACGCCATCCCGGCCACGCCGACGTCATGCGCTCGATCCGCGAGCTCGGATTGCTCTCGCTCGATCCGGTCGATGTCCGCGGGCAGGACGTGGTGCCCCGCGACCTGATGATCGCGGTGCTCAGGCCGCTACTGACCTCGAACGACCCGGACCTCGTCGCCCTCCGCGTCCGGGCCACAGGCACGAAGGATGGACGGCCGCTGACCCACCAGTGGGACCTGCTCGACCGGGAGGACGAGGAACGCGGGATCACGGCGATGGAGCGGACGACCGGCTTCAC
>CAZOEX010000375.1:0-2028 GCA_964578925.1 uncultured Gemmatimonadota bacterium
GCTCGAAGTCGTACTCGCCCATGCGCAGCGAGATGCGGCCCCAGTGGTTCGTCCGCCCGCCCAGCATGCGGGCGCGCCACCAGAGGAAGTTCGTGTCCTCGGCGCTGGAATAGGGCTCACCGGGCACCTGCCAGCCGCCGTCCACCGTGGCGTCGTAGAAGCCGAAGGGCTTCTCGGGGGTCCAGCCGCCCCGGAGCGGCGCCTCGCTCGGGAGCTGGAACATCGGCGTCTCGGTGACCGGGTCGTAGTGCCGTCCCGCCTCCAGCATCAGCACCTTCGCGCCGTGGACCGCGAGGATCAGGGCGCTCATCCCGCCCGCGGCGCCGGAGCCCACGATGATCACGTCATATTCGTCCCGGCTGTCCTGAACGCGGGCCACGCTCAACCCCCGTTCTCGTCGAGGAGCCGGACATCGGAGGTCGTATCTGGACCGACCGGTCCCACCGCAATCGGCAGGAGCTTGATGTTTCGGTACCAGACCGGGTCGCCGTGGTCCTGCAGCCCGATGTGGCCGCTGCGGAAGCGGCCGTAGTCCGTGCCGGCGAACTTCGAGTCGGCCACCCGCTCCTTCCAGTCCTCCGAACCGAGCTCGTATTCGACGATGCGCTTGCCGTTCAGCCAGTGCTCGACGTGGTCGCGTCGGGCGATGATGCGCGCCCGGTTCCACTCGCCCGCGGGCCGGACGACACCGCGGGGCGCCGGGTAGAGTCCGTAGACGGCGCCGGCCGAGGTGAGGGGGTCCTCGCCGTCCGCGTGGCCCTCGTCATCGAGCACCTGCATCTCGGGCGCCACGTCGTGGATGTAGTCATAGCCCGGCCGGCCGTAGTAGAAGATGCCGCTGTTGCCGCCCTCGGCGACCTTCCACTGGAGCGCCAGTTCGAAGTCGTCGAACTCGTCGACCGTCATGATGTCGCCGCCCGAGGCGAACCGGTGGAGCGTGCCGTCCTCGGCCCGCCAGCCGTCGGGCGGCATCTCGGAGTCGTAGGCCCTCCAGCCGGCCAGCGTCTCCCCGTCGAAGAGCAGCCGCCAGCCGGCGGCCCGCTCGGCGTCGGTCAGCGTGTCGTGGGTCGTCGGCCCGGCTCCCGCCGCCTCCTCCGTGGCATCACCCGTCTCGCCCGCGGTCTCCGCCTCGCCGGCCGCGCCGCCGTCACCCGCCGTGCCCTGTGGAGCGCACGCCACGGCCAGTCCTCCGGCCAGGGCGATGAGCGACTTTCTCCATCTGGGATTCATCTTCTCTCCCGCCTGGTCCAGTTCCCGGCGCGCACCGCGCCTCGATCTCACTCCGCCTTCACTCGTTCCGGCTAAGATCACTCCGTCTCAATCCGCACCCATGTCGTCCATGCCGAAGCCCGCGCGGTACTCGCGGCGCAGGTAGTCGTTCGCCTTCTCGTCGTTCGTGACGCGACCGGCCGCGCCGTCGTACTCGATCACGTTCCCCTGCCCGGAGCGCAGGGCCACGATGCCCAGGAGCATCACTTCGGTGAGCGGTCCCGCGTAGCTGAACGGGCAGTTCGGCTCCGTCTCCCCCTTGCACGCTCGCACCCAGTTCATCTCGTGCTCCCCGCCCAGCCGGCGCCGGGATCTCGGAACCGACTGCGCCCATCCCATCAGGCCCTCGGGGAAGAGCCGGGGATTCAGGCCGTAGGTCTCGTGCATGAGCACGCCGCGCTCTCCGACGAGCATCGCCCCGCCCTCGCGGTTCAGCTCCAGGTCGTCGGGCAACACGTCCGGCCGGGGAGGCATGAGCCCGCCGTCGTACCAGTGGAGGTCGACCGGCGGACGGCTGCCGCGGGCCGGGAAACGGTAGTGGACACGCATGGCCACGGGGTAGCAGACCGGGTCGTCCGCAGGACCGCCCCACGGCGTCGAGGTGGCCTCGACGTGGGTCGGATAGCCCAGGTCGAGCGCCCAGTACGGATGGTCGAGCAGGTGGGCGCCCATGTCGCCGAGCGCCCCGACGCCGAAGGCCGTCCAGCCGCGCCAGTGGAAGGGGTGGTAGATCGGGTGGTACGGCGTCTCGACCGCGTT
>CAZOEX010000376.1:0-2014 GCA_964578925.1 uncultured Gemmatimonadota bacterium
GCGCCACGTTGAGGGCCGTCTGGCCGCCCATCGTCGGGAGGAGCGCGTCCGGCCGTTCCTTTTCGATCACCCGCTCCACCCAGTCCGGGGTCAGCGGCTCGATGTAGGTGGCGTCAGCGACGTCCGGATCCGTCATGATCGTGGCGGGATTCGAGTTCACCAGGATCACCCGGTAGCCCTCCTCCCGCAGGGCGCGACAGGCCTGGGTGCCGGAATAGTCGAACTCGCACGCCTGCCCGATGATGATCGGACCGGAACCGATGAGGAGGATCGAGGAGATGTCGTCGCGTCTGGGCATCGGGGAGGGAAGCTAACGTGGGGGTGGGCACGGCGCATGGGGAGGGCTGCCGGGAGCGGAGGCGCGGGTTGAGCGTTCGATGATCGTTGGCTCGATTCACGGCTCGTCGGCTCACTCGTGCGGGAATACATGGAACGCGAACTGGTCTACGATGCCGCGCGCAATCGCTATAGCCAGGATATCGACGGCATGATCGTCGTCGATCCGTTCGCGCATTCGCCGGATCAGCTGTAGGCGGAGAGGCCGGTCGCTCAGTCGCGCTCGAGGCGCCGGATCATCTCCGGCATGTTCTCCCTGCCCGGGATCGCCGCGAACTCCTCGGCCCACGTCGCCAGGTAGTCCCAATCCAGGTCCGGTCCCTTCCGTCGCACGATCCCCTCGACGTCTTCCAGATCTCTCGGCCGGCCCGCGAACAGCTTGTGAATTATGAGGTCCTCGGCCGTGGCGAACGGGACGCGCTCTCCGGCGATCTCGATCTCGATCGCGCGGTCGATCGCCGCCGCTTCGAACGGCGTCGTCGAGAAGATGAGGTCGATCCGGATGTTCGTCTCGCGGTCGGCGACGGGGAGGACGTAGGTGTCCCGCACGAAGTCCTCGACCGTCTCGGGCAGCGGATCCACCCCCATCGCTTCGCAGGCGGCGAGGACCGTGCCGAGCGCCTTCGGGGACGCCCCTAGTGTCACGTCCACGTCCAGCGTGAGCCGAGGCTCGCCGTGTAGAAGCACCGCCTGCCCGCCGATCAGCATGAACGGCACCTCGTGCGCGCGGAGTGCGCGCGCCAGGCGGGCGAGGAGGGGGCCGAACTCAGGTTCGCGGGGGGAGGCCATTGATCGCTCGCGCGATGGCGAGGGCGCTCTCGAGACCGGAATCATGATCGCGCTCCGCGAACTCGGGATCGATCACGGCGGCATGCGACCACATGGCTTCGAAGAGCCGAAGGGCCTCGGGATACGAGAGATTCCCGTACCTCCGGCGGGCGTCCCCCCGCTCGAACCGGGCGATCATCGCTGGCTTCTTGAGCATGTTGTGAAACTAACCGCTCCGGGCGTGTCCTGCCGGAGATGATGGGCGGCTGCGGCACGGTTCAGTCGCCTTGCCGGAGCCGCCTCACGCGCTCGACGTTCTCCCGCACCGGTTGATATGCTTACCCCCTAAGAATATCTTTCCACCATGGAGCTTCCGGATGAGGTACGGGAACGTTTTCGGGCGTATGGTCGGGCGGGTGGCCATCGTCGCGCCGCGCGGATGTCCGCCACGGAGCGCACGGCGATCGCCCGGCGCGCCGCGGCCGCGCGCTGGATCCGTGCACGTTTCGGCGCGCCCGGCTTCGAGCGGTTGGGTCTTCCCGGCGGCGAGGAGGTCGACGCGGGGCTCGCGGACCTCGCCTACGAGCGGACGACGCCCGAGAGCCTGGCCGTGTCGCTGGCCGCACCTCGGCTCAGGCGGGAGGGAGTACCGGTTGGCAACGTCCTCCACGATCCGGAGCGCCGCCTGTACGAGTTGCTCTCGCGCACCGAGGGCGAACTGGCGCACGCGCGGTACAACGCCTGGCTGCGGCGCCTCTCCTCCTTCGCCGACGCCTGCCGTCGCGCCCGGGTCGACCGGTAGCCTCGTGCGACGAGAGTTGACGCGCGGGGCGCTGCGCGAACTCATGCAGGAGCTGTCCCGCACGGCGCCTCCGGACAGATCCTTCCGCGTCTACTTCGTAGGCGGAGG
>CAZOEX010000377.1:0-2003 GCA_964578925.1 uncultured Gemmatimonadota bacterium
CCGGGCGACCGCTGGTCGATCGGCGTCGCGGACCCCGAACGGCGCGATCGGACCATCGTGCGCCTTCGGGTCGGATCGGCGTCCATCGCGACCACGGGCGCCTCCGAGCGTGGCGTACAGGTGGACGGCGAGCGCATGGGCCACGTCATCGACCCCCGCACGGCGGCTCCGGTGCCCGCCTGGGGCAGCGTGACCGTCGTCACCGACGATCCGCTGGCGGCCGACGTGCTCTCGACCGCGCTCTTCGTACTCGGCCCCGACACGGCGCTGCAGTGGCCACCGGGCGGAACCGGGGAAGCGCCGGGGGTGCTCGTGCTCGAGTCCGCGGCGGGCGGACCGACGATGCACCGCAACGATCGACTGGACGAACTCGCGTCCGTCGGATCCATCACCAGAGAAATCGAACTTCCAGACCGAGGAGTCACATCCAATGAGACGTAAAGCATTCGCCGTGAACTGGCGCCGAACGATCCGGGGCCTCGCGATGTTGCTCGTCGCGGCCTGCCTGGTCGCGCCGCCTCCCGCCGCCGCCCAGGAGGAGGACCGCGAAGAGCGGATCGAGCAGCTCGAGGAGCAGGTCGACGAATTGCGCCGCATCCTGGAGAGCCGCGACGACGCCGACCTGGTGGAGATCCGGCGGCAGATCGACGCGATCACCATCGAACTCGAGCGCCTGCGGCTCGGATCCGAAGTCGTGACCGCCGACTCCAGCATCTTCGGGTTCGGTCCCGCCGCCTCGAAGATCTACGCGACCCAGCAGGGCGTGTCGATCGGCGGCTACGGCGAAGCGCTGTACGAGAACTTCGCCGGCGAGCGGGAGGACGGCGCCGAAGCGTCCGCCTCGGACCAGTTCGACTTTCTTCGCGCGATCATCTACGCCGGGTACAAGTTCAACGATCGGTTCCTGCTCAACACGGAGTTCGAGTTCGAGCACGCGAGCACGAGCGCCGAGGGCAGCGCCTCGGTCGAGTTCGCCTACCTCGACTACCTCTTTTCGGAGAGCGCGGGCATCCGGGCCGGCATCCTGCTCCTGCCGATCGGCTTCATCAACGAGCTGCACGAGCCGACGACCTGGCTCGGCACGACGCGGCCGCTGACCGAGAACCGGATCATTCCCTCGACCTGGCGCGAAAACGGCTTCGGCGTGTTCGCCGACCTCGAGGACGTGTCGCTGCGGGCCTACCTGGTGAACGGGCTCGACGGCGCGAGCGGGTTCAGCGCGTCCGGACTGCGCGGTGGCCGGCAAAAGGGTTCGAAGGCGCTGGCCGAGGACTTCGCGCTCGCCGCTCGCGCGGACTACACCGGCCAGCCGGGACTCGTGCTCGGCGGCTCGGCCTATATTGGAGGTTCGGGGCAGGGGGCTGACGACCCGCTCGATCCGGGCGAGGAGATCGGCGCCCGCACGCTCATCGTCGAAGGGCACGCCGGCTACAGGGCCCACGGGCTCGACTTGCGCGGGATGTTCGCGCTGGCCGACGTGGACGACGTCGAGAGCCTCAACGCGCTCAACGGGTTCACCGGGATGGCCTCCGTGGGCGAACGGCTGGAAGGTTGGTACCTGCAGGCCGGGTACGACGTTCTGCGCCACGCGGCCACGGAGGTCGCCCTCGAGCCGTATCTTCGGTACGAGTCGGTGAACACGCAGGCGGAGGTGCCGGACGGATTCCTGCCGGATCCGGCGAACGACGTCACGGTCTGGACGATCGGCGCGGCGCTACGTCCGATTCCGGAGATCATCGTGAAGACCGACTACCAGGTGGAGTCGACGGAAGCCGAGACGGGAGTCAACCAGTTCAATGTGGCGTTCGGCTACATCTTCTGAGCGACGTGGACGGGCGGCCCGCATCCTTCTGCGGGCCGCCGTCCCGCTCGTGCTGCTCCTGGCGGGAAGGCCGGCGGCGGCGTCCGCCCAGGTGCTGCTCACCCAGGAGGAGGCCCTGCGGCTCGTCTTCCCGGAGCCGGCCGAGATCGAACGCCGAACGACCTATCTGGACGCCGGCCGG
>CAZOEX010000378.1:0-1997 GCA_964578925.1 uncultured Gemmatimonadota bacterium
GACGCCGATCTTCGGCCTGGGATGCGTCGCCGGCGCGGCCGGCGTGGCGCGCGCGTCCGACTACCTTCTCGCCTTTCCCGACCAGGTCGCCGTCCTCCTCTCGGTCGAGCTGTGCAGCCTGACGCTGCAGCGCGACGACGTGTCGATCGCCAACCTGATCGCGAGCGGCCTGTTCGGCGACGGGGCGGCCGCCGTCGTGCTCGTCGGCGCGGAGCACGAGACGGACGGTGCGCCGGAAACAAGCGGCCGCCCCGCACCCGAGATACTCGCCACCCGGTCCGTCTTCTATCCGGACACGGAGGGGATGATGGGCTGGCAGATCGGAAGCGACGGATTCCGCGTCGTCCTCTCGCCGGACGTTCCCGAGGTCGTGAGGTCCAACGTGCGGGGGGACGTCGAGGCTTTCCTCGCCGACCACGGCCTCTCCCTCGAAGACATCTCGACCTGGGTGGCTCACCCGGGCGGCCCGCGCATTCTCGAGGCGATGGAGGCCGCGCTCGAGCTTCCGGCGAACGCCCTCGAGCGAACCTGGCGCTCCCTGGCCTCGATCGGGAACCTTTCCAGCGCCTCGGTCCTCATGGTGCTGGGCGACGCGATGGCGGAAGGACGGCCGAATCGGGGGGATCACGGTCTCATGCTCGCCATGGGTCCCGGATTCTGCTCGGAGCTCGTTCTGCTCCGCGGATAACAGGCCGCCCGCCGATATCCCGCAGCATTTGACATTCCGGCCCCGCGCGGATACTAGTTGATCAAATGATTTAACTAATCAGTTAATCAACCTCGATGTTCACTTTCACGGAATGACGATGGGCGCACGGAACGAGAGCCGCCGGGACGAGGGCGGAACGGAGCAGCACATCCTGGAGGCCGCCAGCCGCGTCTTCGTCCGACGCGGAACGGCCGGGGCGCGAATGTCGGAGATCGCGGAGGAGGCGGACGTGAACCAGGCCCTCCTCCATTACTATTTCAGCTCCAAGGCGGATCTCGCGCGGGCCGTCTTCCGGGGGGCGGCCCGGCAGCTGCTCCCCCGCGTGCTTCGGACGTTGATTTCCGAAGCCTCGCTGGAAGAGAAGGTGCGGCGGGTGGTCGAGATCGAGATCGATTTCCTGCTCGAGCATCCGCAGCTGCCCGGATATGTCCTGTCGGAGCTCACCCACCAGCCGCAGCGTGCCGACGAGCTGTTCGAAGCGCTCTCCGGCTCTCCGGTCGGAGATGTCGCGCCGCGCGTGATGAATCGTCTGCGCACGCAGATCGAAGCGGCGATTGCGACCGGCGAAATGCGCCCGATCGAACCCGAGACGTTCGTCGTCAACCTGATCTCGCTGTGCATCTTCCCGTTCGCGGCGCGTCCGATGGTCTCGACGATTTCCGGCCTGGACGAGGCGGGCTTCGAGGCGATGATGAAGCGGCGGAAACGGGAGCTGCCCGAGTTCTTCCTGCGGGGGCTGCGACCATGAGTGCGGGCGCGGGGCGGCGGCGGCGCATGTGGCCCGGGACGCGCGTTGGAAGAGGGTCGCCCCTGCGGATGCGAGCCGCCTTCGGAGCCCTGGCGGCGATCGCGGCGTCTGCCTGGACTCCGACGCCAGCCTCGGGGCAGGACGTCACGGATTCCCTGACGCTCGGGCGGATGCAGGACCTCGCGGTGCGTCACGATCCGCGCTTCCGCCAGGCCGCCCTGGACGACTCCGCCTCGAGGCTCCGCCTCCGCAACATCGGAGTCGGCTATCTTCCCCGCTTCGCGGTGCGCGGCCAGGCCACTCATCAGTCGGACGTTACGGAGTTTCAGCCGTCCGGCGACGCCGCTACCGCCCTCGAGTTTCCCGAGGCTCCCCACGACCGCTACGAGGTAGAGCTCCGCCTGGAGCAGGCGATCTACGACGGAGGCGAGGTGGCCGGGCGCCGCGCCGTCGAGCGAGCGCGGCATGCCGAACGGCGGGCCCGACTGGCATCCACCCTCCACGAGCTGAAGGCCCAGGTCGCCGAGGCCTACTTCGCGG
>CAZOEX010000379.1:0-1995 GCA_964578925.1 uncultured Gemmatimonadota bacterium
CCAGTGCGTCGAACTCCGGCGTCAGCCCGAGCGGCGGAAGATCGCGCCGCGCCCGAATCGCGTCGGTCAACAGCGCGTCCCAGCTCTCGAGCACCAGCACGACGACGTTCCGTGCGGGGTTCGACGCGTCCGGATCGCCGTCGTCCGGGTCGTGCGTCGTGAAGCTGCGCTCCAGCGGATACTCATCGGACGTCCAGGCCTGGTCTTCGAGCGTGAACCCCGAGCGGACGATGCGTGCCGCCTCCTCGGACGGCATCACCCGGATGCCCGCCGAGCTTCGCGTGTTGCGGGTCGAGTGGTAGGCGGAGAACGCCGCGTTGAGCGTCAGGTGACCCTCCGCCACCGAACCGTACTCGAAGGCGTTGACGATGTTGATCGGCTTCTCCTGCAGTCCGCCGCGCACGCCGATCACCACGAGCGGCACGGCGGTGACCCAGACCCCCCAGGTCACCGCCTTGCGGAGTCCGGTTCGGCCCGTCCGTCGTTCCTCGCCGCCGCGGCCGGGCATCCGTGCGACCGTCTGTTCGCCCAGCCGTCGCCAGGCCATCGCGAGCCCGACCGCTGCAAGCACGAACGCGCCGAGCACCAGCGGATAGTCGAGCGGCATGCGAATGAGCGCGCCGGGGTCGGTAGCGGCGGCGAGGGCCAGCTCCGAGCCGACGTGGCGGCCGACGGTCGAGAAGTAGACGAGGTCCGCGGCGATCAGGAAGAGACAGGCGATCAGCACGACGTAGCAGAGCCAGCGCCAGGGCGCCTGCCACCGCTCGCTCCGCGCCCAACCCGCGGGGATCGCCATGAGCCAGACCGGTAGTCCCGCCAGGAGGAGGGTCATCGACAGGTCGAAGCGGACGCCATGCACGAGTCCCCGGGCGATCCGCAGGCCGGACAGATCGCTGAAGGCCGGCCAATGGACGGCGAGCAACAGCATCCGGCCTACCGAGAACGTGACCAGGAAGATGGCGACGATCGCCAGCGGACCGCGCCAACGCTGCATCAGACTCCGGCGGTGAGGGCTTCGACGCGTTCCGCGAAGAGCTCCGCCAGGCGGCTGGTGACCGGGCCCGGGCGCCCGCCGCCGGCCGGCTCGCCGTCCACCCGGACGATCGGCATGATCTCGGTCGTGGTACCCGCGAGGAAGAGTTCGTCCGCCCCGTAAAATTCGTCGACCAGCAGCGGTCGCTCGTCTACGGAGAGTCCCGCCTCGTCGCAGAGCTCGAGCGCCACCCGCCGCGTGATGCTCGGCAGGATGTAATTCGTCAGTGGCGCAGTGCGCACGACGCCGTCGATTACGCCGAACAGGCTCGTGCGCGTCCCTTCGAGCGCCACTCCGTCGCGCAGCAGCACGGCTTCATAGGCATCCGCCTCGTGGGCAGCCTGCGCAGCGAGCACGTTTCCGAGCAGCGACACGGACTTCACGTCGCAGCGGGTCCAGCGGTGGTCGGGCGTCGTGATCACGCCGACGCCGACCTCCGGGTCCGTGGACTGCGTGAAGGCCCAGGCCGCGGCGTAGTAGGTCGGCGCCACGTCGCCGGCCGGGAAGTGGTGCGTGCGTGGCGCCGCTCCACGGGTCACCTGCACGTAGACGACCGCGTCGCTGTCCTCCAGTCCGTTCCGCGCGATGAGCTCATGGCTCACCTCGGCCATCGAGGCGGCGTCGACGCCCTCGATCCGCAGCGCCTCGAGGCCGTCGGCCAGGCGATCGACGTGTCCCTGCATCTCGAAGGCCGCGCCCCGGTACATCCGGACCACTTCGTAAATGCCGTCCGACAGGAGAAAGCCGCGATCATCCGGCGAGATGCGGACGTCGCGCTTCGGCAGGTAGGAGCCGTTGAAGAACACGGTATCGCTCATGGCATCGCTCATGGCGGAGTCGTCTCCGGGGTAGTGGGCCGGGCGCCGGGCGATCGTTCGAGGCCCGGTGCGCAGATCGGAATCGAAGCTGTCGGTGGGGATGTATAGCGGACCGGGCGGCACGACGAAACGCCGAGCGGTTCG
>CAZOEX010000380.1:0-1987 GCA_964578925.1 uncultured Gemmatimonadota bacterium
AGTTCGTGGCCATCCCGGGCATCGACGAAGAGGACGCCGATCGGCTGATGGAGCTGATCGACGAGCTGACCGTGGTCGAGGAGGCGCCGGAAGCCGAGGGCGAAGGCGGCGCGGAAGAGGCCGCGGACGAAGTGGATGCGGATGCGGAGGGTGCGGAGGAAGCCGCGGACGATGCGGATGCGGTGGAAGCGGAAGTGGAAGCCGAGACGGAGGCCGAAGAGGGTGCCGACGATTCGGAGCCCGAGGCGGAAGCGGTCGCCGTGAGCGTCGAGGCGGAGGACGAAGACGCCGCCGCCGGCTGACGCGCACGCACTCGATCTTCTCGGCCTCGCGTTGCGTGCCGGTCGCCTGGCGGTCGGAACGTACGCGGTGAAGGAAGCGGCACGGCGGAGCGAGCTCCATGCCGCCGTGATCGCCCGGGACGCGACGGAGAATGCGCGCGACCGGGTGCTGCCCCTGCTGGCCGCCAGGGGCGTTCCCGTCGCCGAGTGCGAATCGGCGACGCGGCTCGGACGGGCGGTGGGCCGGCCCCGCCTCGTCGTCGCGGGCTTGAAGGATGCCGGCTTCGCCCGACGCGTGCTGGCGGCGTTGCCGCCGCAGGCCGGGCGAGACGGAAATTGAAACGAGTAACGTCTAGGAGGACAGAAGTTGGGCAATCTCCGGGTCTATGAGGTCGCGAAGGACCTCGGCGTCGAGAGCGAACATCTGATCGAGTTGCTGCGTCAGATGGACGTGAAGGTGCGCAGTCACATGTCGACGGTCACCGAGGGGCAGATCGCGCGCCTGCAGGTTCGACTCGAGCGGGAGCGCCGTAGCGGCGCGGACGAGGAGGAAGAGGAGAAGCGCCCCGTCCGCCGCCGCCGTCGTCGCCGCACGAAGCCGAAGAAGGCCGAGAAGACGGTGGAAGCCGAGAAAGCCGAGGAAGAGGAGATCGAGGAGGTCGAGGCCGCCGAGGACGAGGCGCCCGTCGAGGTGGAGGCCGAGGAGGCCGAAGCCGAGGAAGCGGCCGAGGAGGTCGAAGAGGCCGAGCCGGTGAAGGCCGAGGCCGAGGAAGCCGAAGAGGCGGACGAGGAGGAGGCGCCCGTCGAGGAGGAGGCCGAAGAGGCCGCCGTTCCCGCCGCCGCCGAGGCCGAGGAAGCCGCAGAGGCGGACGAGGAAGAGGAGGCCGAGGAAGAAGAGGCCGAGGAAGAGGAAGCCGAGGAGATCGCCGCCGAAGCCGCTGAAGAGGACGCGGAAGAGGATGAAGAGGAGAAGGGTGGCAAGCGGAAGCGTCGCCGGAAGGTGAAGCCGAAGCCCGTCCGCCGTGGACTCGGATCCGCGCCGGCCGCATCGGCCGGCCCGGGCGGCAAGTTCACGATGAAGGACCAGGACACGTCCGGCCGTGGCCGCGGCCGCCGCCGCGACCGGAAGAAGCGGCGGGTCGACAAGGAAGCGGTGGAGAAGAACGTCAAGAAGACGCTCGCCGCGCTCGACGGCTCCTCCTCCGGTGGGCGTCGGCGTCGCCGGAGCAGCCGGCCCTCGCAGGAAGAGGTCGAGCTGGAGCAACAGGAGCGCGAGGAACAGGAGGAGCGGGAGCGCACGACGGTCAAGGTCAACGAGTTCCTCACCGTCGCCGAGCTCGCGGACCTGATCGACGAGTCGCCGCAGGCGATCATCACGTCCGCCTTCAAGAACCTGGGGCTGATGGTGACGATCAACCAGCGGCTCGACTTCGACCAGATCGAGCTGATCTGTGACGAGTTCAATTACACGGTCGAGAAGGAAGAGGCCTACGAGGCCGACATCACGGCCGTCGAAGACATCGAGGCAGACGAGGAAGAGCTGGAGCCGCGCGCCCCGATCGTCACGGTCATGGGGCACGTGGACCACGGGAAGACCTCGCTGCTCGACCACATCCGCGCCACGAACGTGATCGCTGGTGAGGCGGGCGGCATCACGCAGCACATCGGCGCCTACAACGTCGATGTGGGCGAGGTGGGCGATGGCC
>CAZOEX010000381.1:0-1974 GCA_964578925.1 uncultured Gemmatimonadota bacterium
CTGCTCGTCCGGGTAATGCGTACGGCGGTGCAGACACGGGTCGAGTCGATCGTCACGCGGGGGCTCGAGAAGAGCGCCCTGATCGGAATCATCGTGGGCATCGTCGTCACCGTGATGGTGCAGTCCAGCTCGATCACCACCTCCCTGCTCGTGCCGCTCGCCGGCGCCGGCTTGCTGAACGTGGCGCAGGCGTTTCCGGTGACGGTCGGCGCCAACCTGGGGACGACGATGACGGCGATGCTGGCGGCGCTTGCGGCCACCGGCGTAAATGCACGCCTCGGGCTGACGATCGCCCTCGTACACCTGCTCTTCAACCTCAGCGCCACTCTGTTGATCTTCCCGGTCGACCGCATTCGCAACCTCCCGGTACGCGGCGCCGAGTGGCTGGCGTCGGTCGCCGTGCGATCGCGACGCTGGGCACTGCTCTATGTATTACTCTTGTTCTACGGCGTGCCGGCGCTATTCGCCCTGCTCAACCAGATTCTGTAGAGAGACGACCGATGCTACGCGAGCTGAAGGCCCTGTTCAGCCCCCACGAGCCCCTGGCCGAGATGGGGGAGGACTTCGCCAGAATGATCGACCTGACCGGCGAATCCGTGCGGGAGGCGGGCCTCGCCTTCTTCAGCGCCGATCCGCTGGACGCCGATCTGGAGACCGCGATCCGCAAGCGGGACATCAAGGTGAACAAGCTGCAGCGCAAGATCCGGCGCGAGGTCGTGGCGCACCTGAGCCTCGATCCGACGCGATCGGACGTGCCCTACTGCCTCCTCGTGATGAGCCTGGTGAAGGACGTCGAGCGGCTCGGCGACTATGCCAAGAACCTCGCCGGCATCCGCTCGCTCCACCCCGATCCCTTGCCCGACGACGAGATCGTACGTGAACTCGACGGGATCCGGGACTGGGTCGCCGGAGACTACGAGCGGCTCTGGGAGGTATTCGAGTCCCACGACGCGGAGCGCGCCGGCGAGATGATCGTCAAGGGGCGGAACATCACGCGCCGGCTCGACGCCATGATCGACGAGACGGTCGAAGCCGGTTACTCCGGCCGCACGACGGCCGTGCTCGTGCTCGGCATGCGCTTCTACAAGCGGATCGTGGCCCACCTGGTCAACATTCTCACGGGTGTCGTGCAGCCGCTTCACAAGCTCGACTACTACGACGAAGACTGGTAGGAGGCCACATCTCGCAGGAGAACGGGACTACGACGCGCGCTGAACCGGGTTCGCCCGCAGCGATCCGGACCGCCTGGAGGCGGATGCGGGAGGAGCGACCGCGCCTTCGGACCCGTGATACGGCCCGAGAGATCGGGGTTAGCGAGCTCGAGCTCGTGGCGAGCATGATCGGCCGGGAGCAAGCAGACGAGAACGGATCTTCCCTGCCCCCCGAACGTGTGCGCCGCGTCCACGCCGACGTGGGCGGATTCCTTCCCCGTGTCGAAACTCTCGGCCGTGTCATGGCCCTGACACGCAACGACCTCTTCGTGCACGAGAAGAAGGGCGTCTACCGCAACGTCCGGATCTCGGAGCACGTGGCCCAGGTGCTCGACGAGGACATCGATCTCCGCATCTTCCCATCGCGGTGGATTCACGGCCTGGCGGTCGAGGTGGAGACGCGGGGTCGTACGCGCCGCAGCCTGCAGTTCTTCGACGCCCACGGGGTGGCGGTCCACAAGACCTTCCTGCTCGAGGACAGCGATCTCGACGCGTACGAGGCGCTCGTCGGAGTTCTTCTGCACGAGGACCAGGAAGCGCGGCAGACGGTCGAGTCCGTTCCCGAGGCACCGGCCGAACGGCCCGATGCCGAGGTCGATGCCGCGGGCATCGAGGAGGCGTGGCGGGCGATCGAGGACACGCACGATTTCTTCCGGATCCTTGGCGAACACGAGGTCACCCGCCCCCAGGCCTTCCGGATCGTCGACGACGAGCTGGCGCGGTCCGTCGCGAATTCCGGGCTCCGGACCGTGCTCGAGACGGC
>CAZOEX010000382.1:0-1959 GCA_964578925.1 uncultured Gemmatimonadota bacterium
AGCTCCTGCATGATCAGCCCGTAGGCGACGTCGTTCAGGCCGGCGCAGCCGTACTTCTCGGGCAGGTTCGCGCCGTAGAAGCCCAACTCGCCCATCTGCGGGATCAGCTCGACCGGAAACGTGTGGTCGACGTAGTGCTGGTTGATGATCGGCATCACCTCCGCGTCCACCCACTCGCGAACCATGTCGCGGACGGCGCGCTCCTCGATCTCGAGGAGCTCGTCCAGCTGGTAGAAATCGACACCTTCGAAGCTCATCTGTCCTCTCTGTGGCTCGTCTCGTTCTTCGGTTGGTCCCCGCGCGATTCGTGCGGCCTGCGGCCGGTCCCGGCGTCGTCCTCGCCGGCGCCCGGCGACGACCCTCCGGGCATCCAGCGACCGGAGCCTTCTTCTTCTTTCTCGCGTGCCCGGAGCACGCCCCTCACCACTTCGCGGCCGATGCGCAGGCCGAGATAGTAGGCGCCGGCCAGCGGAAGCAGCCAGGCGGCGGGGTGCAGGACGCCTCGAAGATCGGACGTCGCGACCCAGATGGCGAACGGGATCGTGATCGCCGCGGCGATCGCATGGGGAATCCAGCGGGCGCGCACTCGGAAGCCGTTCAGCTCAGCCGCGCGGCCACGGCGGCGGCGAACTCGTCGGTGCCGGCCGTGCCACCGAGATCTCGGGTCAGGGTCTCGCCCTCCCGCAGAGTCTCCAGGAGCGCGTCGCGCACCCGGTTCGCCGTCTCGGCCAGGCCGAGGTGCTCGAGCATCAGGCAGGAGGCGAGGAGGAGGGCCGACGGGTTCGCGATGTTTTCGCCCGCGATGTCGGGGGCCGAGCCGTGCACGGCCTCGAAGATCGCCGCGTCGTCCCCGATGTTCGCGCCGGGCGCGAAGCCGAGGCCGCCCACGAGCCCGGCCGCCTGGTCGGAGAGGATGTCCCCGAACATGTTCTCGGTGACGATCACGTCGAACTGGTGAGGATCGAGCACGAGCTGCATCGCGGTGGCGTCCACGATCTTGTCTTCGAACTCGACCCGATTCCGATAATCCTCGGCCACCTGGCGCCCCACGTCGAGGAAGAGCCCCTGGGTACACTTCAGAATGTTCGCCTTGTGCACCAGGGTGACTTTCTCCCGGTTGTGCGCCACGGCGTATTCGAAGGCGTGCCGCACGATCCGTTCGGAGCCGTAGCGCGTGATGAGCATGACGGACTCCGCCACCGCCTTCGGATCCTGGTTCATGCCGATGTAGTGCTCGATACCGGCATAGAGGCCCTCGGTGTTCTCCCGCACCACGACGAGGTCGATGTCCTCGTAGCGACCGGGCACGAGCGTACGCACGGGCCGGATGTTCGCGTAGAGGTCGAAGTGCTTCCGCAACGCGACGTTGATCGAGCGGAAGCCGGCGCCGATGGGCGTCGTCAGGGGTCCCTTGAGCGCGCAGCGATTCCGCTCGATCGAATCGAGGGTGTCCTGCGGAAGGAGATCACGGCCCTCATCGCGCGCGGTGATGCCGGCGATCTGACGGTCCCACTCGATGGGGGCCGTCGCGGCGTCGAGAACCGATACGACGGCCTCGGCGATCGCGGGGCCGATCCCGTCGCCGGGTATGAGGGTCACGGTGTGGGTCATTCAGTTTCTCCGTACGTATTGCTGGCTGTATTCGTAGCTCGTGTGCTCTTCCCCGTACTCCGCCAGGTCGACCATCGTCTGGGGTCGCTCCGAGCCCTGCGTGCGGGCCCGACCCGCCATGTTGATCGCTTTCGGCCACGTCACGCTGTTGAGCGCGGTCCGCTCGAGCAAGGCTCGGGCGACGAGCTCGCCGCGTCCGTCGAGCGTCGTGGCCCGCACGCCGCCCACCCCGCCGAAGCGCTCGAAGATCGACCGGGTCTGCGGAGTGAACAGAAAGATGTACGGTCCCGCCTTCGCCCAGATCGGCCCGCCACGGGTGAGCTGCGAGGCGTCCTGGGTGATGCGGAG
>CAZOEX010000383.1:0-1906 GCA_964578925.1 uncultured Gemmatimonadota bacterium
CGCGTCGATCGGTGATGTCGCCCGGAATCTCCGTGGTGCCGATCAGGGGGCGCGACCCGATCTGGGCGAAGTCGTCGCGGTAGAGCGTGATGTCGAGCGTACCCCGGTCGACCGGCCCGCCCGTCCGTTCGGCGACGAGCGCGGCGAGCCGCTCGGCCAGCTCGACGCCCCGCCTGCGAATTCCCACCAGCAACAGGTCGTCCGTACGCCCGCTCGCGACGATCTCGTCGGCGAGCCGGGCGAGCGCCTGCTCGACGCCGGCCTCGTCGAGGAGGACGTGCGGCTGCTGCTCGTCGGTCATCCGGGCGGTGTCTCCAGGCTGGTTCGAGGCGAGTCCGGGCGTCGGGTTGGCGGAGTATACCGACCGTTCACACGCCGATCAACGGCCTCACGCGCCGTGAGTTCGCTTGTCAAAGCGCGCCGTCGCGGCCTAGCTTGGCGGCCGGTTTGTTCCACCGTTTCAACCACTTCAACCGGGCGTCCGTATGAGAGCGAAGCCGATCGGATCCTCGCTGGCAGTCTGCCTCGCCGCTCTCCTTGCGGCACCCCCCGTCGACGGGATCCTGCAAGCGCAGGAGACGGAGGCCGCGCACGCGGTCGACGTGGAGGCCCCGGCGATCGCTCTCACGGGTGTCCCCTTCGATCTGAACCTCGGGCTGGCCGATGACGACGGGCCGGCATCGTTCCGTCTGCTGACGAGCCGGGGACGGGAGCTGGCCTCCGGGCGGCTGTCGTCGGGCGAGTCGACGCCGGTCGGCGATCTTCGCCTGCGCGCGGGCGACACCCCGCTGCGCCTCGAGGTGGCTCCCATGCCGACGACCGCCGACACGACGGCCGAGGCCGCGGGACCGACCACGTCCATCGCTATCGATCCCATGGTGCTCCCGGGCTGGACCAGCGTCCTTCCGCCCGTGATCGCCATCGCGCTCGCGCTGATCTTCAAGGAAGTCGTCATCTCGCTGTTCGTCGGCATCTGGTCGGGCGCCCTGCTCTACACGGCCATGAATCCGATCTCCGCCACGATGCGCACGGTCGACCGTTTCCTCGTGCCGGCGCTCGCCGATCCGGCCCACGCGGCGATCATCATGTTCTCGGCCTTCCTGCTCGCCATGGTGGGCGTCATGGGCCGGAGTGGCGGCACCCTCGGGATCGTGAAGGCGCTGCGGCCCCTGGCGACCACCCCGCGGCGGGCGCAGCTCGCGACGTACCTCAGCGGCCTGGCGATCTTCTTCGACGACTACGCGAACACGCTGATCGTCGGCAACACGATGCGCCCCATCACCGACGCCATGAAGGTCTCGCGCGAGAAGCTGGCCTACATCGTCGATTCGACGGCCGCGCCCGTGGCGTCGATCGTCTTCGTCTCGACCTGGGTCGGCTACGAGATCGGGCTGATCGGCGACGGCCTGAAGGCGGCGGCCGAGATGGCCGGCACGCCGCCCGAGGTCGCGGCGGAGCTGGCGAGCGCGAGCCCGTTCGCCGTCTTCATCCACAGCATCCCGTACCTCTTCTATCCGATTCTCGCGCTGATCATGGTCGCCATGGTGATCCTCACCCAGCGCGACTTCGGGCCGATGTGGCGGGCCGAGAACCGGGCCAGCCGCGGCGACGGGCTGCACCGTGAGGGGGCCCAGCTCCTCGTGGACACCGAGGGAGGCGAGATGGACCCGGTGGAGGACGCGCCCGAGCGCTGGTACAACGCCGCCCTCCCGGTGCTCACGGTGGTGGCGGTCGTCCTCGCGGGCCTCTACTTCGACGGCCGCGCGGCGATCGGCGGCCCGGGTAGCCTGTCGGACATCTTCGGCGCCGCCGACCCCTACGCCGCGCTGCTCTGGGGCTCGATGGCCGGCCTGCTGCTGGCGATCGGCCTCGCGGTCGGCCAGCGCATCATGTCGGCCACCGAGGC
>CAZOEX010000384.1:0-1905 GCA_964578925.1 uncultured Gemmatimonadota bacterium
TGGTATGCGCTGCGGGCCTCGGCGTAGCGACCCGAGATCATCAGCGTTTGACCATACTGGTGATGCGCCTCCGGATTCGCGGGATCGAGCGCCACGGCCCTGGAGAAAGCGGAAAGCGCTCGCTCGGGATTCTGCGGATTGGCGAGCTGCAGAAGGTAGGCCCGGGCCAACCACGCCTCGGGCGCCACCGAGTCCACCTCGAGCGCCCGAACACTGAGTTCCATGCCGAGTTCCAGCAGCCTGTCGGAATCTATACCGGGATAGGTCCAGCCCCAGTCGAGAAACAGACCGTAGGCGTACGCTTCCCGGGCCAGGGCGGCCGCCATCCCGGGAGCGAGTGAATGAGCCTCGCGGTACTCTCCGATGGCCTGAATCACCGCGGCCGGAGTCCGGGATCGCAACGCGTCTTCTCCACGCCGGAAGGCCTCCAGTGCCCCGGATGTCGACGCGGCTGGAGCGGCGGGTGACTCCACCGAGCCTTGCGTTCGCCCGCCCGCGGGCTCGACGCCGACCGACGGAGACCGCAGGCTCCACGCGGCGGCCGAAAGACCTGCGACGGATACGCCCAGGATGAGCAGTGCCTCAACGGTCCCCACTCCCTGGTGGCCGCGCTCACCATGGTACCAGGCGATGAGAACGGTGATCACGAGTCCGGCGAGCAACACGAAGAATACGGCGCGCATGACGCCCGCTTGCCAGGCGAAGACATCACCGATGGACTCCAGAGTCCCGAATAGGGCGGCCGCACCCGTGACGTATGCTGCGGTCCACGTCGCAACCTTGCGACGTCGAAACCGAAGCCAGAGTTCCCGCGCGTTCACGTCACACGTCCCACGCCGCACGGGCGAGCGCCCACAGGTTGATCACGGCGGGGTCGGCCGCCGTGGGGCGAAACTTCAGGCCGCGAGGCTCGGGGTGGACAGTGCGGGTCAATGGACGCATGGTAGCAATCTAGTGTTCCCGGGCATCGCGGCACCCTCCCGCTGCAAGCCCGCTCTCGCTAGCGTCTCGGTGAGGTTCTGCTGGTACCCCTGACCCCAAGAGGACCATGATGGGCTCGAGCACCGGGATCGGCGAGCTATGGCTGTGGCTACTCGCCGTCGTTGTTCCCCTCATCCAGATGTCCGCGGCCGTTCACGTTCTGCTCCGCAAGCGCGACGTGCGGGCCGCGGTGGGCTGGATGGGCCTGATCTGGTTCGCGCCGATCATCGGCTCCGTCGTCTACGTCCTGTTCGGGATCAACCGCATTCACCGGAAGGCGAAGGCACTGCGGTCGGGGGCGGACCGATACGAAGGTGTCCCGGGGGATGGGTCCTACCGGAAGTCGGACCTCGAAGCGCGGCTCGGGCCCGAGAGACGGCACCTCGCAGGTCTCGTCCCGCTGGGCGACCGGGTCACGGATCGACCGCTGCTGACCGGCAACCTCGTCATGCCCCTCGTCGATGGGGACGAGGCGTACCCGGCGATGCTCGAAGCCATCGGCGCGGCGAAGATGTCGATCACGCTTCTGAGCTACATCTTCGACAACGATCACGCCGGAAAGCAGTTCCTCGCGGCCCTGGCGGCGGCGGTCGATCGGGGCGTGGAGGTCAGGGTATTGATCGACGATGTGGGATCGCGCTACTCGGTTCCGCCGATGGTCGGCGCTCTGCGCCGGGCCGGCGTGCGCGTAGCGCGATTCATGCCCACGAAGTTTCGCGTGCGGCTGCCGTATCTGAACTTGCGAAATCACCGGAAGATCATGGTCGTCGACGGTAGCATTGCGTTTACCGGAGGCATGAACATCCGCGAGGAATTCTGGGCGGCCGCGAACCCCGACCACTTCGCCCGGGATCTGCACTTCCGCATCGAGGGACCGGTGGTGGGGGAGATCCAGGAAGTGTTCGCCGAGGACTGGACGTTCAC
>CAZOEX010000385.1:0-1875 GCA_964578925.1 uncultured Gemmatimonadota bacterium
CCTCGGCCACGTCGTGCGTGGCGTGCCCTCCCATGCGGAAGGTCTCGGCGGCGATGGCGACCGGCCCGCGTCCGGCGCGGCAGTCCTGCACGGCCAGCGTGGTGGCGGCGTGCACGTCGAGCACGTTGTTCCCGTCCACCTCGTGGCAGGCCATGCCGTAGCCGCGCGCCCAGCCCGTGAAGCCGTCGGGCCGGTGGTGCTGGTCGAGCCGGGTGCCGAGCGCGACCTGGTTGTTCTGCAGCACGAAGACGCAGGGCAGCCCCATGACGGCCGCGAAGTTGAGCGCCTCGTGCACCTCGCCGTGCTTCGTCGCGCCGTCCCCGATCCAGGTGAGCGCGACCCGATCCTCGCCCCGCCACTGGAAGGCGAGAGCGTAGCCGTTCATCACGCCGGCCAGCCCGCCCACGGGGCTCACCGGAGCGACGATGCCCCGGGACGGATCGCCGATGTGCAGGTCGCGGCCCCGCGTCGGCGCGTCCTCGGTGCCCAGGTAGCCACGCAGCATGTCCGCGATCGGCATCCCCATCTCGTGGCAGGCCCCGGCGTTGCGGATCATCGGGCCGACCACGTCGCCCCGCCACTCGCCGGTCCCGTCGCCGCCCGCCGAGCCGTCCCCGCCGACGGAGCCGTCCCGGCGCAGCGCGTGCACGGCACCGATCGTCACGGCCTCTTCGCCGGTGCCGAGCCAGGCCTTCGAGATCACGCCCTGCCGCACCCAGCGCTGCAGCGCGATGTCGTGGAGCCGGAAGCGCAGCATGCCGCGGTAGAGGTCGAGCAGGGTCTCCGGCTCCAGCTCCTCCACGACGACCGCGCGCTCGGGGTTGGAGGCGACCCTCTCCAGATACGCTTCGACGAGCGCCGGATCGGGCGACCAGTCGACATATTCGGGTGGATCGTAGGCCGGATAGCGCCGCAAGAGCTGAAACTCCTCCCTGCCTGGATGCCGTACGGATCGGCGATGCGGAACCGTCCGCTGTGGCGAATTCGTCGTGACGGCGGATATCCTAACGTACTGGTCGGCGCGCGACCATTCATCCAATCACTCCACGGCGGGGCGGGCTTGAGCGAAGCCGAACGACAGACCGGCCTTCGGGTCCCGCCCGGAGCCATCCGCGCCGGCATCTTCGTGTTCATCCTGGCGAGCGTCGCGGGCTTCGCGGCTCTCTTCATCATCACGGCCGACCTCGAAGGGAGCCTCGCCGGCTTCCGGCGCTTCAACCTGGTATGGGCGATTCCCTGCCTGATCCTGGCTTCGCTCGACTGGATCGGCGGCGGGCTGCGGCTCTGGCTGCTCACGAAGCCGCTCAAGTTCGAGATGCCCTTCACCAAATGCGTGACGACCGCCGGCGCGACGGCCGCGCTCGCCTCGCTCACGCCGTCGGGAACGGGCGGCGGGCCGGCGCAGCTCTACGGGCTCGTGCGCCACGGCGCCTCGCTGGGGCGCGCGCTCGCCTGCAACTTCGCGAGCGTCACGGTGAACCTCGCCTTCCTGTCGGCGGCCGGCCTCGGGGCCTGGTTCTTCGGCGCGTCCTCGGGTCTCGAGGGCATCCGCCTGCCGGCCGGCGTCTCGGCCGCGGCCCTGTTCGAGTGGTCGGCCCTCGCCTTCGGCACGGTCGCGACGGTCGTGCTGCTGATCGCCTTCAGCCCGCGCTGGCCGCGCAAGGTGGCGCTCCGCCTCTTCGGACGGGGGCGCACGGTCAAGAAGGTGCTCCGCTTCCTGCAGGAGCTGCACGGCAGCATCCTGATCTACGCGAGCCGCGGCAAGGGCATCATGCTGCTCGCGATTCTCTCGGACGTGATTCCGTTCGGGGCCCGCTTCGCCATGGGCTGGTCGGTGCTGATGGGCTTCGGCGTGGACGCGCCCTTCTGGAACGT
>CAZOEX010000386.1:0-1870 GCA_964578925.1 uncultured Gemmatimonadota bacterium
CTGATCAACGGCCAGTTCGTGGAGGTGAACCCCAACGGCACGTTCCTCGGCTGGCTGCCGGTGCCCGACCGGGCGACGCCCGAGTCCGACTCGGCGTCCTACCTGCTCACGGCGCGCCGCGGGGAGGAGGTCGACACGCTGCGCCACTGGATCCTCCTGCCGGAGGAGCCCTTCGAGGGCGAGCCGGGCGCGCCCTGGATCGATCCGGGCTCGGCCGAGGACCATCCGGTCCGCTGGGCCCTGCCCGACGAGACGCTCGAGCTGACCGTGCGGGCCTCGCCGGACTCCGAGGTCTGGCTCGACCTGGGAAGCGCCGAGTACGAGATGACCGAGATCGACGATCCCGGCATCTACCGCCACGTGATGCCCGCCGGCGTGCTGCACGACGTCGCCTGCGTCGAGATCGTTTGTGGCGCGCGCCGAGATGAAGGCACCCGAGCAGCGGGCGCCGATCCAGCCGCCGACACGGTCGCGCCGCCCGACACCCTGCCGCCCGCCGACTCGCTGCGGGCCGAGATCCGGGTCAAGCTGGGCGGGGAGGCCGCGACCGACTCGGTGACGATCCCGCTCCGCATTCTCGACCCGCTGCGCCTGCCGGTGGCCGAGCTGCGAGAGCCGCCCGAACCGGCCGGCGGCGCCGACGGAATCGTGCACGGACGGCCCGCCTCCTCGGGCACCTACCGCTGGCGGCTGCCGAACGGGACGCGCGCCACGGTCGACGGCCGCCTCGGCGGGATGTGGCGCATCCGGCTCGCGCCGGAGCTCGAGGCCTGGGTGTCGGACGAGGATCTGCGGATCCTGCCCGACGACACGCCGCCCCCGACGAGCCGCGTGGGCGATCTGCGCTTCGAGGTGCGGGACGATCGGCTGATCATGACGACCTGGCTGGCCAACGCCGTCCCGTACGACGTGCGCGAGCCCGACGCCCGGACGATCGAACTCACCATGTACGGCGTCACCGGCCTCACCGATCGGATCGCCGAGGGCGCGGGCGGACGGCTGATCGAGCGCATCGAGTGGAGCCAGCTTCCCGGCGATCGCTACCGCCTGCGCATCCGGCTCACCGAGCGGGTGTGGGGCCACCGCGGTTCCTGGGTCGGGACGCCGGCCGGCGGGGCGATCTTCACGTTCGAGATCCGCCGCCCGCCCGAGATCGACGCGGCGAATCCGCTCCGGGGCCGGAAGATCGCCATCGACCCGGGTCACCCCGGCGCCGGCGCGCACGGGCCGACGGGCTACTACGAGGGCGACGCGAACCTGGCGATCGGCCGGATCATGGCGCGGCTCGCGCGCGAGGCGGGCGCCGAGCCGGTGTTGATCCGCGACGACACCCTGCCCATCGGCCTCTACGAGCGGACCGAGGCGGCGAAGGACGCGGGCGCCGAAGTCTTCGTGTCGATCCACAACAACGCGCTCCCCGACGGCGTCCAGCCGATCGGCCGCGAGGGGACGAGCACCTACCACTATCACCCGCACTCCCACGACCTGGCGGTCGCGGTGCACCAGGGGATGCTCGCGACGATGCGCCTGCGCGACCTGGGCGTCTACTGGGGCGACCTGGCCGTCACCCGGATGTCGTGGATGCCGAGCGTGCTCGCCGAGGGCGCCTTCATGATGATCCCCTCGCACGAGGCGGCGCTGAAGGCGCCCGAGTTCCAGGAGCGCTACGCCCGCGGCGTGCTGCGGGGGATCGAGAGCTTCCTGCAGCAGGTGGCGGAGGAGGCGGAGGCGCGCCGGGCGGGTGGCGGGTGGGCCGCGGAATGAGCCGGGCGAAGCGTGGAGGAATGGACCGGGGCGGAACGCCGGACGGGAGCCGCGCGCCGTGAACATCGACGAGCTCACGACCGCGCGACGGCCCACGATCGCGGGG
>CAZOEX010000387.1:0-1857 GCA_964578925.1 uncultured Gemmatimonadota bacterium
CCGCCCTCGCGGCCGGAGCCACCCACCTGATCACGGGCGACGTTTCGGACTTCGGACATCTGTTCGATACGACGGTGGGAGGGCTGCGCGTCCAGACGCCGGCTGCGCACCTCCGTGCTCGAATGCTCTGAGGATCGAAGCGACGAACGGCCGGTGCCGCCTCGCGCATCAACCCCTCCTCTCTCGCTCCTGGTTCAGCGAGCCCGAGGACTGGCGCCAGCCCCTCCTATCTGCGTATTATAGTCCGTGTTATAGACGATTATTGTCATTTATACGGCCAATTAATGGCACACAACATGCAGGGCTCAGTTCCGGAAGAGGCCCTTCGCGCGGTCGGCGAACTGCTGGAATTCGAGGGTCAGAACATCGCAATCGTCGTCCTTGGCGGCTCCGCCATGATCCTGCTCGGCCTGGTGTCCCGGGCGACGAAGGACGTGGATGTCGTCGCCCTGGCGACCGAGTCCGCCGGAAAGACGATCCTGCGGCGGCCCGATCCCCTGCCCGAGCCGCTGGTTCGGGCGATCGAGCGGGTCGCCATCGACCTTGGCCTGGAGGACGACTGGATGAACGCTGCCGCCGGCGGACAGTGGGACACCGGCCTGCCGCCTGGCATCGAAGAGCGACTTACGTGGCGCGATTACGCCGGGTTGCGTGTCGGCCTCGTCGGCCGCCGGGACCTCGTCTTCTTCAAGCTCTACGCGGCGGCCGACCACGCGGGTCCGAGCAGCGTGCACTATCAGGATCTACTGGCCCTCCGGCCCGCCCCTTCGGAACTGGAGCAGGCGGCCCGATGGATCGCCACCCAAGACGCATCGGAGGCCTTCGCAGGAGTCGTCGACCAGGTAGTCAGGAGCGCAAAACGTGACTTGGCATCAAGCAGCTAGCCACCTCGAGGACGCGGTCCTCGACGTGTTGTGGGCACAGTGGGCGGCGGTCGGCGCGTCGGCATCGTCGAAGAGACGCCCCCGGGCCGCGATCGACCCGGAGGCACTCGTACTCGCGTCCCTTTTCATGCGCACGCGGGAGCGCCGCCTGTGGGATCAGCTCGCCTGGTGGGCGTCTGAGGGGACCACGCTGTTGAGCGTTCAGCGAATACGGAATCTTCTCGACGCCTATCCCGCCTCCACCAGCCGAGCCCTCGAGGAGTTCGCGGGACTCGCCTACGAGGCGGGAGACGCCCGATGGAAGTCGTTCGAACGCCGGGAGCCCGACCAGCCGACCCGGCCTGCCAAGATTCGGGGCGGTTCGCCTCGATTCATCGAGCCATCCACCCTCGTGTTTCGCTTGCGCCTCGGCTTCGGCGTCGGCGTGAAATCGGACGTCCTGGCATTCCTCATATCGAATGGCGGAGGCGCCTTCGTCGCCAGCGACGTTGCCCGCGCGGTCGGCTATTCGTCCCGATCGGTCCACCGCGCCGCCACCGAACTGGCGGACGCCCGGTTCATTCGTCGCCTCGGGGAACATCCCGCCGAGTACATGGTCGGCGATGAAGCCTGGTTCAAGCTCCTGGAAATCCGCGACCCCTCTCCGCCTCGCTGGCGCTACTGGCAGCAGGTATTCGCCTTCGTCACCCACCTGTCGCTCCTTCGGGCCAGGATGGAAGACGACGGCGACTCCGACTACGTCGTGAGCTCCCATCTGCGCGAACTCACCTCCGAGCACGCGAACGCCTTCGAGTGGAATCGCGTGTCCGCGCCGCGGTCGGACACGCACCCGGGGGCGTCGTTTGTGAAGGCGTTCGAAGAGGGGATGGGGACGCTCGTGGAGTGGATGCGACGAGAGTATTAGCGGCGACGCTGCCGCAAGGTCACGTGTGGACGTCGGCCCTACGGCCGTCGGGAATCCCGCAGTGAAACA
>CAZOEX010000388.1:0-1849 GCA_964578925.1 uncultured Gemmatimonadota bacterium
CCCCAATCCGATGTCTCCGCCTCGCCTTTGGAGATCCTTCGTCGCCGCCTGACGGCAGCTCCTCTGGATGACGTTAACGGAGGCTACGCCGGCCATCATTACGAAAGATCCAGATTCTGCTTCACCCTCAACGTCATCCTTGTTACTGTACTCTTTACTTTGAAACACCAAACGGGGTAGAAAAGATGGGGACGTACTCCGTCATCCACCTGAACTACCCCGTCGGTGTCCAGCCTGGGAACCAGGACCTCGTCATCCTTGCGCTGCGAGCGCCAGCCTCAGACCGTCCCCCAGGCTGTCCGTGCGGCATCGTCCAGAGCATGTTGCGCCGTTAAGCGCCATAACAAGGCCACGAGGGCACGGACGACGCCGGCGGGCCTCCCATAGCAGGGGGGAAGGAGGTCCACAATGAAAGTATATCTCGGAATCGATTGGGGACGTTACAAGCACGACGCCGTCTTCATGAACGGAGCCGGGGCGGCGGTCGCCGAGATGACCTTCAAGCATGACCCGCAAGGATATCGGCGTTTGATCGAGGTCTTCGACGATCTGGGCACGGTTCCCTCCCAGGGTGTCGTCGGCCTCGAAACAGCCCACAATCTGCTGGTGGATTTTCTGTGGGACCAGGGTTTTGAGCAAGTGTACGTGGTTCCACCTCGTGCGGTGAAAAGCAGTCGCAATCGCTACCGTCAGAGCGGAGCTCGCTCGGATCTCAGTGATGCCTTTGTCGTGGCCGATATGCTGCGCACGGACCGTGGACGGCTGCAGCCCTGGTTTCCTGACTCAACCCTCACCCGACAGATCCGGGCCCGAATCAGCCTGTGCATGCATTTGACCCGCGATATCGTGCGCCTTTCCAACCGACTGCGCGATGTCCTCTGGCGCTACTATCCTGCCGCAACGCAGGTCTTCAGCAGCCTCACCAGCAACATCACTTTGGCTTTCCTGCAGGCCTACCCTACTCCCCAGGCAGCCGCGGGGCTTAGCCTGGAGAGCTTTCAGGCCTTTGCTCGTGAACATCGCTACCCCAGACCGCAGCAGCTGACACGCTGCTTCGCCCGACTTCGGGAGCCCCGTCCTGACCCCCATCCAGACACCGTCGCCGCCTATGCCGCAGAGACGCCGCTCCTGGCTGGCCTGCTGAACGGCATGTTGCAGGCCAAAAAGGACGTGCTGCGAGAAGTGTCCGACCTGTTCGACCAGCACCCCGATGCCCCGCTGTTCCGTTCTTTGCCCGGAACTGGGATGCTCCTCGCCCCCGCGTTGCTCGCCAAATTCGGGGATGACAGGCGACGCTTCTCTCATCCCTCCAGCCTGCAAGCCCTGGCGGGCACCTGCCCTGTCACCAAGAGCAGCGGCAAGTGGAAGTCAGTACGCTATCGCCGGGCATGTGATCGCGAGTTCCGCCACATCGCCCAGCAGTGGGCCCGCTGTTCGGTGCCCCAGTCGACGTGGGCAAGCGCCTATCTGGAGCGCAGGCTCAGCCGCAGTTCGTCACGCAACCATGCCTACCGCTGCCTGGCCAATCGGTGGTTGGCCATTGCGTGGAAACTGTGGCAGACGAACCAGCTGTACGATGAGGGATACCATCTGAAACAAATCGCACAGCGAAGACAGCCTCAGATCTAATACCAGAGCATCGTCTGCCCCTGCTGATGGGAGCGGTGAGGATGACGGAGAGCGTTCCCCTCTCAAGCCAAGGCATTCTGTGCAACAGGGCGGGTTATGGAACAGGGACCGCCGCTGGCCTGCTCACGCGGCGTACTCCTGAAACTGGTTCTTGACAAAGCATGTCTGAGGCCGCATGGGTAGATCACAGAAGACTTGTTCCCACGAGGCCGAAGGATCT
>CAZOEX010000389.1:0-1841 GCA_964578925.1 uncultured Gemmatimonadota bacterium
CGGCGATCACCTGCCACTCGAGGCCCTTGCCGACCAGGAGGCGGAAGATCTTGGCTACCTGATCGAGCAGCATGAGGGCCGTGAGCGCCGTCAGCGCGAAGATGAACGGCGCCACGAGCTGACGGAGTATGTAGACGCTGAGGATCCGCAAACGCTATCTCCCAGACCCGTTTGACTTTGCTTCGGGGCGGCGTGAATGTACCCCGCCATGACCAGATTAGCTCCCGGTACCGGCCCGGAAGGCCGTTCCCCGACCTCCGCGGCCGTCGTCCGTTTGAGCTCGATCGGGGATACGGTGCACGCGCTGCCGGTGATCGCCTCCCTCCGGGACGCGTGGCCCGACATCCACCTCACCTGGGTGATCGAGCCCGTGCCCCACGCCCTGATGCGGGGGCATCCCGACGTGGACGAGTTCGTCCTCTTCGACCGCTCGGCGCCGATTCGCGGCCTGGCCGACGTGCGCCGCGCGACCCGCGGCCGACGGTTCGATCTCGTGCTCGTCCCGCACGTGTCCTTCAAGGCCGGTCTCGTGACGGCGATGCTGCGTTCGGACCGCAAGATCGGCTTCGACCGGGCCCGGGCGCCGGAGCTCCACTGGCTCTTCACCAGCGAGCGTATCGATCCACGGCCGCCGGGGCACGTTCAGGACGAGTTCCTGGAGTTCGTCGAACACCTGGGCGTCGAGCCCGTGCGGCGCTGGGACTTCCATTTCACGGCGGAAGAGCTGGTGGCCCGCGACGCGCTGCTCGATTCGCTGGACGGTCCCCCGCTGGCCGTGGCGCTGAAGTCCTCGCGGCCCGAGAAGGACTGGCCGGCCGACCGGTACGCCCGCGCGCTGGAGATCGCCGAGCACGACCTCGGGCTGCGGCCGGTGCTCGTGGGGAGCGCGGCGCCGGCCGAGGTGGCGGTGGCCGAGGAGGTCACCCGGCGAACGCGGGCCCGTCCCGTGAACGCCCTGGCGGACGACCTGCGGGGGCTGGCGGCGCTCCTGGACGGCTGCGCCCTCGCGCTGGCTCCCGACACGGGACCGCTTCACATCGCGGTGGCGCTCGGGACGCCGACGATCGGCCTGTACGGCTTCACCGACCCGAAGCGGGCCGGCCCGTACCGCCGCTTTTCGGAGCTCACCATCGATCGGTTCAGCCGGCCGGGCGAGACGGAACCCTCCACCGAATCGCGGCCGGGCAACATGGAGAAGATCACGGTCGAGGACGTGGTCGAGAAGCTCGAGCTGGCCGTGACACGTTACGTGGCCGCGTCCGGGGCCGCGGCGGGGGTCTCATGAGCGAGGGACGGATCCTCTGGGTCGACGACGAGGTCGACATGCTGGAGCCGCACACCCGACTGCTCGAGGGTTCCGGGTACCAGGTCGACACCGTGATGAACGGAAACGACGCCCTCGAGCTGCTCGAGGCCGAGAGCTACGATCTCGTGCTCCTGGACGAGCAGATGCCGGGTCTGCGCGGCATCGAGGTGCTCGAGCGGATGCGTCGCCGCGGGCGCCGCGTCCCCGTCGTGATGGTCACGAAGAGCGAGGCCGATTCGACGATGCACGAGGCGATCGGCCGGGAAGTCGACGACTACATCGTGAAGCCGACGAGCCCGCGGCAGGTGCTGTCGGTGGTGACCCGGCTGCTCGCGGGTCCGAAGCTGCGGCACGAGCACATCGCGCGGGAGTTCTCGTCGGAGTTCGGGTCGCTGCGGGACCGCGTGGCCGGGGCGGATTCCTGGCGCGCGTGGACCGAGATCTTCTCCGAGCTCGTCGACTGGGAGCTGGGCCTGGACGCGGCGAACGAGACGGACCTGCTCGAGGTGCTCGACACGCTGCGGCGCGACGTGCG
>CAZOEX010000390.1:0-1837 GCA_964578925.1 uncultured Gemmatimonadota bacterium
GGCTCGGGCCCGCCGCGCTGTCCCGCGCGAGGCGCAGGAGCGCCGTGCCGGACACGCCGGCGACGCCGGCGGCGCCGAGCCGCAGCCAGTCTCTTCGCGTCATCGATTCCGGCCCCACGGACCTCCATCCAGTTTCGAAGCGAAATGACGGTCACCCGACCGCGGCGATCTCCGCGGTCCGTCGGAATGCTAGAATTTAGCCGACGCTAAAATTTGCGGATGGTCGTCGGCGGATCAAGGGAGGCGACCCGGAGGAGAGTGCAGCGCGCACGAGTGGGCGCAGGACGAGTGGGGCGCGGCCTGTCATGGAATGGCCTCATCGACCCCCGAACGAGTTGGCCAGGACGAGCGAGACGCTCGCGACCATAGCCGCCATCGCCCAGCCGGGGTGGAGCAGTCCCGTCGTGGCGACGGGCACACCGATCCCGTTGAACGCGAACGCGATCGCCAGGTTTTGCTTGGTCTTCCGATACGAATTTCGGCTCACTTCGAAGGCGGCAACGACACCGGAGAGCGAATCGTTGATCAGGACCACGTCGGCCGCCTCGATCGCGATGTCCGTCCCGGCCCCGATGGCCACGCCCACGTCGGCCCGGGTCAGGGCGGGGGCGTCGTTGATGCCGTCGCCGACCATCGCCACCCGGTGGCCCTCCCGCTGTAGGGCGCCCACTTCATGCGCCTTCTCGTCGGGAAGGACGTCCGAGCGCACGCGCTCGATGTCGACCTCCGCCGCCACGGCTCGGGCGCTCTGTTCGTTGTCGCCCGTGAGCATGACGGGTTCGACGCCCATGACCTTCAGACGCGCCACGGCGTCGGCGGAGTCGTCTTTCACACGGTCGGTGATGCCGATCACGCCGCGGATGCGAGCGTCTTCGGCCACTAGCACCGCCGTCCAGCCCTTCGACCGCATCTTCTCCAGGACGCGCCGCGCGGATTCCATTTGGATGCCGCGCTCCTCCATCAGCCGCGACGCTCCAACGAGCAGCTCGGTGCCGCCGAGAATCGCCCGAACGCCCGCGCCCGCCACGGACTCGAACTCGTCGGGAACCGGGGGATCGAGTTCCTCTTCATTCGCCCGCCGGAGCACGGCGTCGGCGAGCGGATGCTCGGACGGTCGCTCGGCGACGGCCGCCAGGTACAGCACCTCGCGAGCCGCTTCGGCCGGATCGGACGCCGCGCCGTCACCATCGCCGGATTCACCACCGTCGACGGCTTCGATCCCGACGACGAACGGCCGGCCTTCCGTGATGGTGCCCGTCTTGTCGAGTATGACGACCTCGACCTCCCGGAATACCTGGAACGCCTCGCCGCTCCGCATCAGCACGCCGCGCTCGGCGGCCAGGCCGCCGCCGCGTACCAGGGCCAATGGGGTCGCCATGCCGAGCGCGCAAGGATACCCCATCACGTATACGGTGAGCGCGGCGTAAATGGCGCGCGTCCAGTCGGGCCGGCCCTCGATCGTCCACCAGCCGAGCGACCAGAAGCCGAACGCGGCGAGGCCGATCAGCAGGACCGCTGGCACGTAGTACTGGAGGATCCAGTCCACCAGCTTGATCACGTCCGGCTTGAGCGCGCGGGCCTCCTCGACGTGTCGGGCCACGCGTCTCAGGAAGGCCTGCTCTCCCGTCGCCGTGACCTCGACGACCAGGGTTCCGGAGCGGTTGATGGAACCTCCGATGACCTCGTCTCCCGGTGCCTTCTCTACGGGGAGCGGCTCGCCGGTGACGATCGACTCGTCGACGCTCGACCGTCCCTCGACCACCTCGCCGTCGAGCGGGACATTCTCCCCCGGTTTGATCCGAATCCGGTCACCCGGGGACACGTCGTCGATCGAGAT
>CAZOEX010000391.1:0-1836 GCA_964578925.1 uncultured Gemmatimonadota bacterium
ATGAGCGAGGGCGTCTTCCGTGTCTGCGCGGCGGAGTTCACCAGCGAGAACGGCGAATGGCAAGCGCGCGTCACGGTGTACGGCGCCGTGCCCGAGTCCCGCGTCCAGCGGCTGGTCAACGGCTTCCGGGACCGGCTGGGCGACCGGCGAGATCCCCTCTATCTGCCGATCTTCGGCTCGCTCGAGCGCTGGCGGCTGGCCGTGGGCGCCGACCGCCCGGAGGACTTCGCGGACTCCAGCCCGAACGCGATCCGGAAGCTGGAGGCCGTGGCCGTCTGACGTGAGCGCATGCTAGAAATCGGACTCGCCGTCGCCTTCGGCGCGGGCGTGCTCAGCTTCCTCTCGCCTTGCGTTCTGCCGCTCGTGCCGTCGTATCTGTCGTTCGTCAGCGGCGTGGGGATCGACGACCTGTCCGAGGGCGGTTCCGTGGCGCGCGGGACCGCCTTCGTGCACTCGCTCTTCTTCGTACTCGGCTTCACCCTCGTCTTTCTGGCCCTCGGCGCTTCGGCCACCCTGATCGGACAGCTCTTCCGGGAGAACCAGCTTCTGATCGCCCGGATCGGCGGCGTGGTTATCGTCTTCTTCGGGCTCTACCTGCTCGGGCTGCGTCCCGGGCTCTTCCTGCAGCGCGAGCGACGCATCCATCTCGAGAGCCGGCCGCTCGGTTACCTGGGCTCCACGCTGGTCGGGGTGACTTTCGGCGCCGGCTGGTCGCCCTGCATCGGCCCGATTCTCGGTGGCGTGCTGACGCTGGCGGCCACCCGGCAGACGATGGGCGAGGGTCTGATCCTGCTGGGATCCTATTCGGCGGGCCTCGCGGTGCCCTTTCTCGCCTCGTCGCTGGCTCTCTCCTGGTTCTTCTCGGCCTTCGAGCGCTTTCGGAGGTATCTGCCATGGGTCGAGCGGGTGAGTGGAGCGCTGCTCGTGGTCGTGGGGATCCTGCTGATCACCGGCCGCTTCACGGCGCTCGCGGCCTGGGCCACGCAGTTCACGCCGGAGTGGGTGCTGGAGCGGATCTAGGGAGAGTTGCCCTTCCGGCGCCCCTCTTGCGCAGGCTCGGGCGGTCTGCCGATCGATCCCACGATCCGATGAGTGGTCGTGCGAAGTGAGTCATGAACCGTGGAGTGAAAATGCCGCACCGTGTCCCGACGCGATCCTCGACGCACCCCGTCCGGAGTCTTCTCCCGGTGATGGCGCTGGTGGCGATGATGCCGTCTGCGTGCCAGTCGAACGGCGACGACGCCCCGCCGTCCGCCGATCTGGTGATCTCGAACGTCACGGTCGTGGATGTCGAGTCCGGGGAGGCGGTCCCGCGGCGGACGATCTTCGTGGAAGGGAACCGCATCGTCGCCGTTCGGCCGACGGCCGAGAGCGCCGTACCGGAGGGAGCCGCGCTGGTCGACGCGACCGGACTCTACGCGATTCCGGGCCTCTGGGACGCCCACGTGCACTCGGCGGCCGGTGTGTCGTGGCACTTCCCCCTCTTCGTCGCCCATGGGATCACCAGCGTCCGGAACCTCCACACCACCGTGGACACGGCGCTCGAGCTGACGAACTCGATCACGCGGCGGGTCACGTCGGGAGAGTTGCTCGGTCCCCGCTTCCTCGCCAACGGACCGATCATCGACGGCTCGCCGCCGAGCTGGCCGGGCTCGGTCGTCGCCGCCACGCCCGAGGAGGGCAGGACGGCGGTGGATTCGCTCGCGGCGGGTGGCGCGGACTTCATCAAGGTCTACGACAAGGTCCGGCCGGAGGTGTATCGTGCTATCGCCGGGGCGGCGAGTGAACGCGGGATCCCCGTCGACGGCCACGTGCCGATGCTCGTGCCGCCCGAGG
>CAZOEX010000392.1:0-1835 GCA_964578925.1 uncultured Gemmatimonadota bacterium
CCGCCCGCGATGCCCGCGCCGACGTCGAGAATGACGAGGCCGTCGTCCCAGTAGCTGAGATACGCGAAGCCGTCCTTCACCATCACGTCGTGCAGCGAGCGCCCGGCCGAATCGATCCCCCATCGGCCGACGTGTCGGGGCGCGGACGGGTCGGAGATGTCGACGATGTGCAGGTCGCGCGTACCGTTGTGCACCGCGTAGACCAGGTCACGCTCGACCCACGTGTTGTGCACGCCTCCGGTCAGTTGTTCCGTGAAATGCGTGATCGGCCGCGGATGCGCGGGGTCGAGCATGTCGAGCAGGGTGATGCCGTTCCGCCGGTTCGACGCCCCCTCGCTCGTGACGACCGCGATCGTCGCGTCTCCATTGACCTTCACGTCGTTGACCCGCCGGCCGTCGAGCTTCACCGAATCCGTCAACGTCGGAGCCGCGGGATCGGTCACGTCCCAGGCGTACATCGTCGCGGCGCTCAGCGTCCCCGTGTACGCGTAATCACGACCGTCCACGCCCTCGAAAACCCACAGGTCCGTCGTCGCGCCCGTCCCGGCGGGAACCGTGTGGTGGCCGACGAGGGAGATCGGTCGTCGAAGCGGACGCGGACGGGCGTGGATCTCCGCCGTCGCCGCCCGCGAGCCCACCGCCGCGACGACGGCGTAGAGGCCGGGCGCGTTGGCGACGAAAGCGCCGTCGTCGTCGACCCGGGCGGCGACCGCGCCCCCCGAAGCAGAATCGCCCACCGTCCAGTCGATCGGCGCGTCGGTCACGGGATCTTCGTCCGCGTCCAGGGCCTCGGCAGACAGGTGGATCACCTCACCCACGAGCAGATCGGCCGACATCGGTGTCAATCGCACCTCGCGCACCGGATTCGGCACGACCCGAACATCGACCGCGCCGCGTACGCCTTCGGCGCGGGCCTCGATCCGGGTACGCCCGGGCCGAGCCGCGACGAGGGTGCCGTGCTCGGTCACCTGTAGCACGGCCGGATCGCTGGACCGCCACGTCACGTCGGGCAGCCGCTCCCGGGACCCCGACGCCGTGATGGCGCGGACGGACGCCCGGGCGCGTGTATCGGCATACAGCCGCGCCGGGGCACTCACCTCGAGCCCGGTCAGCGGCGCCGGCAACACCGTCACGGACGCCGGGCTGCGATCTCCGACGGCCAGCGGGACACCGTCGAGCAACGGCACGGCCGTCACCGGAGCGGTGCCCTCGCGAAGACCGACCACGGCCTCGTCCTCGATCACCTCGAGGATGCGGCGCGGCGCGCGTAGCCGGAAATCCAGGCCGGATACCGGCGCCCCGGTCCTGTCGACGGCGGCGATCGTGACGCGGGCCGTGTCGCCCACGCGGAACTCGCTCGGCTCGACGCGCACCCGCAGTGTGGCGAGCGTCTGACGCGACGTGGTGTCGACGGGCGTCTGCCCTCTCCGATCGTCCCGCGCGGCGTCGTCGTTCTCGGCGGCGCCCGCAGGCGGCGCATCGGCGCTCACCGGGCCGGGATCCCGCTCCGGCGGAGCACCGCCGGCACAAGCACCCGTCGAGAGCGCGATCGCCAGTACGGTCCCGATGGCCCGTTCACGGCGCGTGTTCCTCCTCACGTCACGCCCCGTCCACCGCGTCCTCTCCGGCCAGGCGAGCCGCGAGGAAGCGGTTCAAGGCGAGAAGCGCCACCAGCACGATGCCCCACTGGACCATCACCGTACCCACGTTGAAGCTGGAGAACGGCGTGAAGGTGGCGACGAAGTCCTCCGCCTGCACCGCCTGCCAGAGCCACCATACCGTGAGCACGACGGCCTCGAGCAGCACGAACCGCATCGCCCAGTTCCACCAGCGAC
>CAZOEX010000393.1:0-1818 GCA_964578925.1 uncultured Gemmatimonadota bacterium
ATCGCGTAGTCCCCGCAACCGGGACACCAGCGCACCTCCTGGTCGGACGCGAAGTCCTTCGAGGAGAGCGACGGCGGCGTGAGCGTATCCTCGGTCATGGCGCGTCTCCCGTGCCGGCCGGCGTGCCCTGCGTCGCGGCGGTGGCCTCGCCGAGGGCCGACGTGATGGCGTCCTCGATCTCACGGATCCGGAAGGGTCGGCCCGTCACCCGCGACAGCCCGACGGCGTCCACCTCGAATTCGGCCCGCAGGACGCGGACCAGCTGTCCCGCGTTGTTCTCGGGCACGAGCACCCGGTCGAAACCCGCCAGGAGTTCGCCCAGGTTGCGCGGGAGGGGGGAGAGCCATCGAAGGTGCGCGTGCGATACGGAACGGCCGGCGGCCCTGGATCGCTCGACCGCCTTCGAGATCGCGCCGTAGGTCGAGCCCCAGCCCAGCACGAGCAGGGGTCCGGACGCCTCGCCCCGGTCGATCGTCTGCTCCGGGATGTGGTCGGCGATGCGCTGGATCCGCTCGGCCCGGATGCGCGTCATCCGATCGTGATTCTCCGGATCGTAGGAGATGTTGCTCGTCGTGCTGTCGCGCTCGATGCCGCCGATGCGGTGCTCGAGCCCCGGCGTCCCGGGTTTCACCCAGGGCCGGGCCAGGGTCCCGGCATCGCGCACGAAAGGATGATAGCCTTCGGGATCGGTGCGGAACTCGACGGGAAAGTCGGGCAGCGCGTCGACGTCGGGCAGTCGCCACGGTTCGGCCGCGTTCGCAAGGTAGGCGTCCGAGAGCAGGTAGACCGGCGTCATGAACGTCGTCGCGATCCGCACCGCCTCGCGGCCGACCTCGAAGCAGTCCGTAGGCGTGGCCGGCGCCAGCACGGCTACCGGCGAGTCGGCGTTCCGTCCGTACAGCGCCTGGAAGAGGTCGGACTGCTCGGCCTTCGTCGGCATGCCCGTGGACGGCCCGGCCCGCTGCGAGTTCACGACGATCAGCGGCAGCTCGACCATCACCGCCAGGCCGATCGCCTCGCCCTTGAGCGCGATGCCGGGCCCCGAGCTCGAGGTCACGCCGAGAGCTCCTCCGTAGGACGCGCCGATCGCCGCGCAGGCCGCGGCGATCTCGTCCTCGGCCTGGAAGGTCACGACGCCGTAGTCCCGCATCCGCGCCATCGCATGGAGCAGCGGGGACGCCGGCGTGATCGGATAAGAGGCGAAGATCATTCGCTCGAGACCGCTGGCGGCCAGCCCCGAGGCGAGCCCCCAGGCCAGCGCGTCCGTGCCGCTCACGGTACGATAGAGGCCCGGCGGCAGATCGGCCGCCTCGACCGTCCAGGACGTCGCCCCCGCCGAGGGCATCTCCGCCGTCTCGCCGAAGGCGTGCCCCGCATTGAGGGCCGCCACGTTGGCCTCGGCGATGTCGCCCCGCCCCTCGAACTTTCTGGTGATCCAGTCGATCGTCGCCTGTCGGTCGCGGTCGAACATCCAGAGGGCGAGCCCGAGCGCCCACATGTTGCGGCAGCGCGTCGCGTCCTTCGTCGACAGCTCGAAGGGCTCGACCGCCCGCAGCGTCTGGCTCGAGATCTCCAGCGGGAGGATCACGTAGGGCGCGAGGCTGTCGTCTTCCAGCGGATTGGACGCGTAGCCGGCCTTTCGTAGGTTCCGCTCCGAGAAGGTCTCGGCGTCGACCACGATCGTCCCCCCCAGCCGCAGGTCTCCCACGTTCACCTTGAGGGCGGCGGGGTTGAGGGCGACGAGCACGTCCAGGTCGTCGCCCGCCGTCTTCACGTCCTGGGAGCCGAAGTGCACCTGGAAGGCGGAGACGCCGTAGG
>CAZOEX010000394.1:0-1815 GCA_964578925.1 uncultured Gemmatimonadota bacterium
CCCGGAGCGGCGGCGCCGAGGGGAAGCTCTACATCATGGACGAGCCGACGGTCGGCCTCGGGGCCGGCGAGGTGCAACGCCTCGTCGGGGTTCTCGACGAACTGGTCGAATCTGGCGGCACCGTCGTCGTCATCGAGCACGACCTCGACCTGATCGCCGCCGCGGACTGGATCGTCGATCTGGGCCCCGAGGCCGCCGACGCGGGAGGCCGGATCGTGGCCGAAGGGCCGCCCGAGGCGATCATGGCGGCCGAGGACTCGCACACGGGCCGGTTCCTGCGCCGCCGGGCCGAGCGCGAGGCGGGCGAGCCGGTGGCGACGGCGGGCGGGATCGCCTGAGCGGTGGCGGATAGCTGAGATGATAGCTCCCCATCTCCGCACCGTGCCGCCCCCGCGCGTCGCGATCCTTCTCCCCTGCCACGACGCCGCGGCGACACTCCCCGAAGCCATCGACAGCCTGCGGGCTCAGACCTTCGGGGACTTCGAGGTCGTCGCGGTCGACGACCGGTCGGCGGACGCGACGGGGGAACTCCTGGCGGAGTGGGCCGCCTCGGACCCACGCGTGACGGTACTCACCCGGCATCAGACCGAGATGATTCACTCGGGCATCGTTCCGGCCCTCGACGTCGCGGCAGAGGCCGCCAGCGCCCCGCTCCTGGCCCGCATGGACGCCGACGACGTCGCTCATCCGGGCCGCCTGGAGAAACAGCTCGCCTTCCTGGACGAACACCCCGGGCTCGCCGGCTGCGGAACCCACATCGAGCTCTTCTCTGCGGCTGAGATTCGTTCGGGCTACCGCCGCTACGAGGACTGGATCAACGCGATCGAGACCCCGGAGGACGTCGCGAGCAACGGACTCATCGAGTGCCCGATCGCCCATCCGACGCTGTTCATCAGGACGTCCGTGCTACGCGCGGTGGGTGGGTATCGGGACATGGGCTGGGCCGAGGATCACGACCTGGTGCTCCGCGTTCTCGCCGCGGGCGCCCGGCTCGCCAACGTTCCGGGGGAGGCCCTTCTGCGCTGGCGCATTCGGGAGGACCGCCTCTCCCTCACCGCTCCGGAGTACACGCCGGAGGCGTTTCGGCGTTGCCGCGTCCATTTTCTCCGGGAGGTCTTTCTCCCGGCCGGCCGCGAACTCGTCGTCTGGGGCGCCGGGAGTGTGGGGAAGCCCCTTGCCCGGGAGCTGGTCCGCCAGGGGACGAAAGTCGCGGCCTTCGTCGATCTCGACCCGCGGAAGATCGGCGAGGTAATCCACGGCGCACCGGTCTGGTCCCCCGACGACTTCGAGCGCCGACTGGCTCCCGACGGTCGCCCCTATGTACTCGCAGCCGTCGGTTCGCCCGGGGCGCGCGAAGACATCTTTCGGGCTCTTCGGGCGTATGGCCTGCAGGAGTTTCGGGACTTCCGATTCTGCGCCTGACAGGGGTCGCGGCGACCGGCCGGAAGGCGTATATTTTTTGGGTTATCGGGCGATCGGGAAGCCCAGAAATCAACGCGCCGTCGACCCGCAGTTCCGACACGGTCCCGCACCCTCCCGGCCGCGCCCGTCGACCGGGATCGAAATCCTGACACAACACGCCGGAGCCTATGGAGATTCTCGACAGAACCGACCGGATCGAGCAGCGTCTGCTGGAGGACGAGATGCGCGATTCGTTCATCGACTATTCGATGAGCGTAATCGTCCAGCGGGCCCTGCCCGACGTGCGCGACGGACTCAAACCCGTGCATCGCCGGATCCTCTACGCGATGCACGAGGGTGGGCTCGCCCCGAACCGGCCGTACAAGAAGAGCGCCACCGTCGTCGGCGACGTGC
>CAZOEX010000395.1:0-1789 GCA_964578925.1 uncultured Gemmatimonadota bacterium
TCTGCCGAGTGACCGGCCTGCACCGTCGTGAGGTCAGGCATGTGCCCGGCGTGCTCCGCGGGCATCGCCATCGCCCGCTCGGCGCGCAGCAGGAAGGGGACCACCATCAGACCGGCCCCGTGCGCCGTCGCCATCAGGGCGGACCAGATCGTCAAGTCGCGCGGCCCCACGGTCATCCCGCCGAAGCGCGGATGCCGTTCCCGCAGGAGCTTGAAGGTGCCGTAGCCCACCAGCGTCGTGGCGATCAGCCACTTCAGCGCGTCGACCGGGAGCATCGTTCCGAGCGCCGCGGTGGCCCCGATCGCGACCAGGATCGCCACGCCGTGGCCTGCGGCGAGGGGGCCGAGCGCCCGCCATACCGCGCGGGCGCTCCGCTCCTGCAGGCCCAGGGCGACGGCGAAGAGCCAGCCCATGCCCGGATTCAGGCCGTGGACGGCCCCGAGCAGCGCGAGCGCCGCCCAGGGCCAGACCTCGGCCGTCATCTGCCCGCTCACGAGTAGCAGAAGGAGTCGGACGACGCGTCGCCGCCCTGCAACCGCACCTGGTGCGGCCGGATCCCCTCCTCCAGCTCGACGAACATCGTCTCGTCCAGGCTCAGCCCGCCCTCGGGGCGTGCGTCGAACCGTGCCATCCAGCCCTTGATGCCGTCGGGATAGAATTGCTCGTCCCACGGCGAGTAGAGGCTGTTCGTGACGTAGATCCGGCGTCCGTCGCGGCTCACCTCGACCATCTGAGCGCCACCGTTCAGTGGCTGGTCGGGTCGCGCCGGGTGCGGCGTGCGGTCCACGATCCCGCCGATTCGCACCGAGCCCGTGAGCTTCGGGTTGAACGGATCGGAGACGTCGTACTGCCGCAGCTCGCCCGTGCCCCAGCAGGAGACGTAGAGCTGCTCGTCGTCGAGGCTCAGGTTGATGTCGGTGATCAGCGGGGGCACCGCGCCGAAGCCCTTCAGCAGCGGCGGCAGATCCTCCGGGTCGGCCGGCTCGGCCGGAATGTCGATCACCTTCTTCACCTTCCACTCTGAGCCGCCGTTCATTCCTTCCCTGTACCAGAGCCAAATGGAGGCCGACAGATCTTCCAGGGAGAGCACGACGCCGGCGAACCCGTAGGCCTTCCGCGGATCGCGCGCCGGCCGCAGCTCGAGCGACATCTGGTATTGCGGACCCAGCTCCAGCTTCTGCAGGTGCTTGCGCTTCCGCATGTCCCAGACGTGCAGGGAATTGCCGTACTCTCCCGCGAGCAGCAACTCGGGGTTCACGCCCTCGCTGACCATCTCCGGCGTGCCCCACTCGGAAGTCACGATCGTGTCGTGGCCGAGGTGCCAGGCGAAGTCGTAGGACAGGAACTGCGGTCCGCGCTCCTTCTCCCACTGGCCCGGTCGCAGCTCGAAGGTCTCGTGATCGATCACGAAGATGCCGCCCGGGCCGCCGCCCTCGGCGTTGCCGAGACCGTTCAAGTAGATCCCGTCGGGCCCGCAGTGCACCGTGTGCGGCGCCGAGTAGCCCGTCTTCTCCTTGAGCTCGGCGCCCGAGATCGTCTTGACGAGCTTCGGGTTCCGGGGATCGTCCTTCGTGTCGAGGATGTAGATGTTCGAGGAATGAATGCCCGGCACGACCAGGTACCGGCGCTCGACGTGGGCATGCGGCGCCCAGGGGCAGAGGTGCGAGCTGCAGGCGTTCCAGCCGAAGTGGTGCAGCTCGTCGCCCGGCTCCGGCATGTCGAACCGGCCCGCGAGCTCGCCCCGGGTCGGGGACTCCTCGTCCAGGTCGATCACGCCGATGGCGTCGGA
>CAZOEX010000396.1:0-1783 GCA_964578925.1 uncultured Gemmatimonadota bacterium
TTCGCGATCATCGACAAGCGGCGCCCGTCGCCCAACGTCGCCGAAGTGGTAAACGTCGTGGGTGACGTGGAGGGGAAGCGCTGCGTCATACCCGACGACATGGTCGATACCGCCGGGACGATGGTGAATGCCGTCACCGCGCTGCGCGAGCGCGGTGCGAAGGAGATCTTCTGCATCGCGACGCACGCGCTCCTCTCGGGGCCCGCGATCGAGCGATTGGCCGGAGCCGACGTCTCCGAGGTCACGGTGACCGACACGATCGCGATTCCGGAGGAAAAGCGGCGCGGCCTGCCCAGCCTGGTCACCGTCTCGGTGGCCAACCTGCTGGCGCGCGCGATCGAGAGCACGCACTACAACCGCTCCGTGAGCAAGCTGTTCGACTGAACGAGGCCGGAGCGCCGGTCTCGCACGGGCGGATGACAACACGAGGACGAAGAGAGACGGATGAACAAGCGACAGACAGCCACCCTTTCGGTGCAGAAGCGTGAAGGGCGGGGCAAGGGCGCCGCGCGGAAGCTTCGCGCCGAGGGGCTGATTCCGGCGAATATCTACGGCCACGGCATCGACTCGATCGCGGTCATGGCCAACGCGCACGAGTTCGAGGCGCTGACGAGCAAGATCTCGGTGGACAACACGCTGGTCGAGCTCGAGATGAACGGCGACACCCGCCAGGTGCTGATTCGCGAGATCCAGCGCCATCCCTACAAGCCGATCGTCCTGCACGTCGACTTCTTCGCCATCAAGGCGGACGAGACGATCAAGGTCTCGGTCCCCGTGCGGGTCACCGGCACGGCGGCCGGCGTCAAGAACGAGGGCGGCGTGCTGCAGCAGGCCCTGCACGAAGTCGAGATCGAGTGCCTTCCCGCCGAGATTCCGGAGGCGTTCGAGATCGACGTGAGCGAACTCGAGATCGGAGACTCGTTGCACGTCGCGGACCTCGACACGTCGGGCTTCGAGACGGCGGAGGCTTCCGATCGCACGATCGTCACCGTCCAGCCTCCGCGGATTCTCGAGGAGGAGACCGAAGAGGAAGAGGGCCTGGAGCTTCTCGAGGAGCTCGAGCCCGAGGTCATCACGGCGCGCGGCGAAGAGGAAGAGGGCGAGATGGAAGAGCCCGGCGAGATGGAGGAAGAAGAGAGCTGAAGCTCATTCTCGCGCTGGGAAACCCGGGCGACGGCTACCGCGATACCCGGCACAACGTCGGCTGGTGGCTGGCCGACCGTCTCGTTCGGCGCTGGGCTCTACCTCCGCACCGTGTGACGGACGACCTGGCGTACAGTCGCGGCCGTCTCCACGGGGAAGAGATGCTGCTCGCCCGTCCGCTCTGCTACATGAACCGCAGTGGTCGCGTCCTTCCCGACCTGATGAGAGAACACGGACTCGCCACGACGTCCGACCTGCTCGTTCTGGTCGACGACGTCGCGCTTCCACCCGGTTCGTTCCGGCTGCGCGGGCGCGGATCGTCCGGGGGGCACAACGGCCTGGCGTCGATCGAGCGGACGCTCGAGTCGCGCGAATACGCGAGGCTGCGTATCGGTGTGGGCTCGCCCGACAACGACGAGATCGACCTGGCCGATTGGGTCCTCGCCCCTCCGCGGGACGACGAGGAATCGGCCGTGCTGGAAGCCATGGACGAAATGTCCGAGGCGGTGGAGTGCTGGCTGGCCGAGGGGGTCCAGTCCGCGATGAATCGATTCAATTGAAATCTGACGAGACCGACAGGAGAACTGATTCGTGGAACAGTGGATGACATGGGCCCTCTGGCTGGGCCTCGGCGGACTCG
>CAZOEX010000397.1:0-1780 GCA_964578925.1 uncultured Gemmatimonadota bacterium
TCGAACAGCGTGCGGACGGCGGGCTTGGTCACCTTGCCCATCGCATTCTTCGGCAGCTCGTCCACCGTCAGCACGCGGCGGGGCAGCTTGTACGGCGCCAGGCGCTCCCGTCCCCAGTCCCGTAGCTCCTCCCGCGGAATCTCGCGGCGCGCGACGAGCGCGGCGCAGACGGCTTCGCCCCACTCGGGGTCGGGAACGCCGATCACGGCGCACTCCCCGACGTCCGGATGTCCACCGAGGACGTTCTCGATCTCGAGCGCTGACACCTTGTAGCCTCCCGTCTTGATGATGTCGACTGATTTCCTTCCGAGGATCCGATACACTCCGTCGTCGAAGATCGCGATGTCACCCGTCCGAAACCAACCGTCCAAAAACGCCGCCTCCGTCTCCTCGGGGCGCTCCCAGTAGCGATCGAACACGGCCGGCCCCCGCACGTGGATCTCGCCCGGCTCGCCTTCCTCCACCTCGTTCTCGCTCTCGTCGAGGAGTCGGATCTCGACGCCGGGGAGCGGCCCTCCGACGTGGCCGGCTCGCCGCTCCCCGTGCAGTGGGTTCGACAGCGCCATCCCGATCTCCGTCATCCCGTACCGTTCGAGCAGGGTGTGGTTCGTGATCTCCCGCCAGCGCTCGAGCACGGGCACGGGAAGCGCGGCCGAGCCGGAGACCATGAGCCGCAGCCCGGCGGCGCCGCTGCTCCGTCGTTCGCGCTCGGCGGCGGGCGCGGCTTCCCAGTCCGCGATCAGCCGACGGTAGACCGTCGGAACCGCCATGAACAACGTCACGGACCCGCCCTTGAATCTGTCCCAGACCGCGCCCGCGTCGAAAGCGGACAGCATCTCGACCGCCGCCCCGACCCGGAGCGCGCAGAGGAGCGCGTTGACGATTCCGTGCGTGTGGTGGAGGGGGAGGACGTGGACGATGCGGTCCTCCGCCGTCCACCCCCAGGCGTCCACCAGCGCGTCGACCGTCGCGTCGAGGTTCCGGTGCGTGAGGACGACGCCCTTGGGCCGCCCCGTCGTGCCGCTCGTGTAGAGGATGAGGGCCGCGCGCCGGCGGTCCACGTCCGGGAGGGCTCTCCCCGGACGCGGTACTTCTGACTGCACATGTGTACAGTCGGAAGAAACGAAGGCGACATCCCGTTCCTCCGCCAGTCGCTCCAGCAGCTCCCGTCGCTCCGCGTCGGCGACGACGATCGACGCAGCCGTGTCGTCCAGCACGTAGGCGAGCTCCGGCTCGGGATGCGAGAGGCAGAGCGGGACCGCGATCCCCCCGGCTCGCCAGATGCCCACCAGCGTCGCTACGTACTCGAAACCGGGCGAGACGTGGAAGGCCACGCGGTCGCCCTCCATGTCGTTCCTTCGCGCGGTGGCGAGCAGCTCTCGGGCCACGCGACCGGATGCGTCGTGCAGCTCCTCGTACGTATGCCGCCCGTCGGCGTCCACGATCGCCGCGCGCCCGCCGACCCCGCCGATCCACGGGCGCCCGCCCGCCGCATCGACCGGAGCGTCCGGCACGTCCCCGCTGTCCGTCATCGCAGCATCAACCAGGCATAGACGCCCGCCGAGACCAGCGTCGCGCTGAACCAGGCGCCTTCGAACAGGAAGGCGAGCGCCGGGACGACGAGGCCGAGCACCGCCACGCCGATTCCCGCCAGCGTCGCCCATACCGCCGCCGGGTTGACGCCGGATCCGCCGTAGGCGTACTCGGAGCCCGCCGCGTAGAGGGCGTCCACGTCCAGCTTCGTCCGCCGGATCAGCAGGTAGTCGCAGAGGATGACCCC
>CAZOEX010000398.1:0-1744 GCA_964578925.1 uncultured Gemmatimonadota bacterium
CCGATCCGCGGCACGGACCTTTGCGGGATGCTGCTTTGAAGTAGTGCCCGATGGGTTCAGGAACGCGAAGGCGGTTGCGTTGAAGTGGACCCCAAAAACGGTACCACCGGTTAAGGTAGAAAGTCCGGGTTAGACCGTAGATAGAGAAAGGGGTTCTGATGGGCAGGAAACGGAGGCCGCATGCGGCGGGGTTCAAGGCGAAAGTGGCGTTGGCGGCGGTGCGGGGCGTGAAGACGACCAGCGAGCTGGCGTCGGAGTACGGCGTGCATCCGACGATGATCGCCAAGTGGAAGAAGCAGTTGGTGGAGGGTTCCTCCGAGATTTTCTCACAAAAGGGCTCGCGCCGAGCCGACGATTCCTCCCGGCGGGAGGCGGAGTTGTACCAGCAGATCGGCAAGCTGCAGATGGAGCTGGAGTGGCTTAAAAAAAAGACGGCCGGCCTCGACTGAGGCGAAGCGGTCCCTGGTCGAGCCGGACCACGAGGGGATCAGCCTTCGTCGGCAGTGCGAGTTGTTGGGGCTGTCGCGGACGAGCTGGTATCGGCCGCTGTCCGGGGAGAGTGAAGAGAACCTTCAGTTGATGCGTCTGATTGACGAGCAATATCTGCGGACGCCCTTTTTCGGTTCGAGGAACATGACATGGTGGCTGAACGAACGAGGAGGCTGGAACGTCAACCGGAAGCGGGTGCGGCGGCTGATGCGGTTGATGGGGCTGCAGTCGGTGGCCCCGCGTCGCCGGACGACGAAACGGTGCTCGGATCACAAAATTTACCCGTATTTGCTGCGATACGTGACCGTGGAGCGTCCCGACCAGGTGTGGGCCTCGGACATCACGTACGTGCCGCTCTCGGGCGGGTTTTTGTACCTGGTGGCGGTGATGGACTGGTTCAGCCGCTACGTGCTCAGTTGGCGGCTGTCGAACACGCTGGAGGGCCTCTTCTGCCGGGAGGCGTTGGAGGCGGCCTTGTCGATCTCCACGCCGGAGATCTTCAACACCGATCAGGGGTCGCAGTTCACGGCGACCGAGTTCACGGGCCGGCTGGAAGAGGCGGGGATCGCGGTCAGCATGGACGGGAAAGGCCGGGCGATCGACAACGTGTTCGTGGAACGGCTGTGGCGGAGCGTGAAGTACGAGGAGGTCTATCTGAAGGACTACACGGATGGCTGGGAGGCCGAGCGGAGCCTGGAGGCTTACTTCCGATTTTACTGCGAGGAACGGCCTCATCAGGGGCTCGGCTACCGCACGCCGGCCGAGGTGTACCGGACCGGCGGCGGACCCGGCTGAGCACAAAAATGAAAGCAAGTGCCGCGCAAAATGGGGGAGGCGCTCCACCCGTTCAGGTTGTTCGGAATCAACCGTACGTGGGCCGCGGCCCGCGCGAGACCTTTGGAGGGTCTCGCGGGGCCGCTCCCCGTTAGCTAAAAAACTCGTTCCCGTGGTACACAAACCGGGGTCCACTACCTCTGCAAGATACGAACGTCGGTGACAGTGGGATGAAATACGTGGGCGGACTGAAGAACCTCGAATGGCTTCGACTCGATAACACGAACGTGGGCGATGCGGGGTTACAACATTTGTCGAAACTGAACAGCCTGCAAAGATTGAATCTGCTGGGCACACGAGTCACCGACAATGGATTAAGACATCTCGCCGGTTTGAAAAAATTCTGGCGTCTCGACCTTTCGAAGACCGCTGTGAGCGATCGCGGGCTGCAGCATTTGCGCGATTTGAAGAACTTGCATAC
>CAZOEX010000399.1:0-1738 GCA_964578925.1 uncultured Gemmatimonadota bacterium
GTGGCCAGGAAGCCGACGACCGAGGGGATTCGAAGCCGGTGCGCGAGGGCGACGATGGGGATCGCGACGGCGACCAGGATGACGAGATCCTGCAGTATGACGAACTCTTCCATCAGCTCTTCAGTCGCCGGACGAGCGGTCGTGGGGCATCGGCCGTTCCATACCCCGGTCTCGCAAAGCCCGGTACAGCCGGGCGTTCAGCCGCGCGCCCGTGATACCCGTGTGGTCCTCTGCCACGTGCGGCTCGTCCTCCACGCCCAGCCGCTCCGTGAGGCCGCCCCCCACGACGTCCCGGAGGCCGAGCGCCCAGGCCATCGACGGAATGTCGAGGACGAGGTAGTGGTACAGCTCCCGCCAGCTTCCCCCGTCGTTCCGGAAGAGATGGTCCAGGAAAGCGGTGTCGAACTGGCTGTTGAACGCGACCATCAGTACGGGCTCGTCGCCCGCTATCCGCCGGTGGAAGCTCCGCAGACTGTCGACGGCAGCCGCCGGGCTCAGCGCTCCCAGCTCCCTCCAGCGTGCGACGTCGAAAGCGTTGACGGCGCGAGCTCCTTCCGACGTGCGTTCCGGGTGTTCCGGCTGGATCCGCACGAACAAGCTGTCGAGCGGCCGGCCCTCGAGATCGGTCATGACGACGCCGAGATCGATCATCTCGTGCCAGCCGGGCACGAGGCCCGTGGTCTCGACGTCGACGAAGGCGAGCCGCCAGTCGTCGCGGGAGGAGACCGGGGAAGAAGAGGCGACGGGTGCGGATTCGCTGGCGGCGACGAAGGGAGGCGTCGCGTCGGACGCGAGGTCGGCCGGGTCGTCGTCCTGTCGGCAGCCGACCGTGCCGACCAGGCATGCCAGCAAGATGGTACCGAAGAATTTCGCATTCATTTCGTTTTCATGGTGCAAGCCGCCGGCTGCCGTCGCCCTGGTAGGCGTATTCGAAGGTCAGGCATCCCGCCTCGGGTCCCGGGCAGTAGTACCCGAGGATCCGGATCTTGGCGTATCTCCCATCGTGGGTGCGGATCACGAACGTCACCGGCTTCGGCTCGAGAAGGTGGGAGAACAGGCTGTAGCCATACCAGTCGTCCAGCACGGTGTTGACCGTGTCACCGCCGCCCGAGACGCGGCTCGATTCGTAGCCGCCGGGCGGAGCCTCCGCGACGGCGTCGAACGGACCGTCGATCCGATGAACTCCTCCGTCCCCGACGAAGCCCTCACCGCCGTTCACCACCAAGCGATAGCGCTTTACCGCAAGATCCCAATCTTCCCCGGGCTTCGCGACCGTACCCCGGGCGAGGTCGAACCGCGTCCAGCGGTCGTCTCGACGGGCGTCCAGGGTGACGGTATCGGGACCCAGCAGGCGTGCATCCGCTTCCCGAGCTTCGAGGCTCGAGAGAGTGAACACCGGTATCTCGGGTCGGCGGACGGACGAGCCGACGACGACGACGATCACGGCGAGGAAGAAACCGCCGGCCAGCCAGAGCCACACCGGGGTTCGACCGCTCGATCTCTCGAGCTCCGGCAGCATTCAGCGGCCGTCCCGGTGAAGAAAGCGGCCCAGGTTGGCCAGGTAGTATCCGAGCCCCGCGGCGAAGGAGAGAAATATGATCGCGATGACGAGGGCGGAGGTGCCGCCCGATCCGTCGCCGTAGCGAAGCAGTTCGTAGACGCCGTATCCGAGACAGAAGAGGATGGCGGCCGAGATCAGAAATCTGTGGAATCCGATGACGCCCACGGCGCCTCCGTT
>CAZOEX010000400.1:0-1732 GCA_964578925.1 uncultured Gemmatimonadota bacterium
CCCTGGGGGATTGGTGCCGGTCTCCTGCTGGCGGCGCAGATCATCCTGGCCTTCGGCTTCTTCGCGACCCTCGTCCTCGCCTGGTACCACGGCGAGCAGGGCCGACAGCGGGTCTCGGGGCCGGAACTCCTGATGCTGGCTGCGCTGCTGGTGATCGCGGGCGCGGCGATCGCGCTGGTGCGGGGTGAGGTCGAGGCTCCGACAGAGGAGACCGACGAGGCCGGATTAGCGAGCGGGCCGGACTCGATCGCCACTCGTTCGATCGCCGTGCTCCCGCTGGACGACAACAGCCCGGATCCCGACAACGCCTACTTCGCCCGAGCGATGACGGAGGAGATCACGAACGCGCTCTCGAAGGTACCGGAGCTGCACGTGATCGCCCGCAACTCGGCGGCGAAGTTCTCCGAATCCGGGATAACGGTCGGAGAGTTCGCGCGACAGGAGCTCGGGGTAGCCCATGTGCTCGAAGGCAGCGTGCAACTCGTCGGGAACCGGGCACGAATCACGGCCCAGCTGATCGACACCGCCACCGAAGGGCACGTGTGGAGTGACACGTATGAGGTCGAGCTGACCGACGTCTTCGACGTGCAGGTCGAGATCGCCCGACAGGTCGCAGACAGGCTGGCCGCTTCCTTCACCGAGCGCGAGATGGACCGGTTCGAAGCCGGCGGTACCGACGATCCGGTGGCCTACGAGCGCTACCTGCGTGCGAGAAGCGAAGTGCGGGACGAGGCGGCGATCGAGCTCTACCGGCAGGCGCTGGACCGGGATCCGGAGTTCGGGCTGGCGTGGTACTTCCTGGGCAATGCCTACGCGATGGGTTCCACCCGGGATCCCGCATGGGCCGACTCGGCACGGATCGCGCTCGAACGGGCCGCGGAGTACTCGGACGCTCCGGCTGCCCGCCTCTGGCCGCAAGCGATCGTCGCCGGGTTCTTCGAGGGCGATCTCGAGCAGGCGGAAAGGCTGATCGAGGAGGCGCTCGCGGCGGACTCCACCTTCTACCCGGCAATTGCCGACGGCCGAAAAATCTACGAGGCGGCCGGCAACCTTCCCGAAGCCGTGCGCCTGGCGCGACGGGCCGCCGCGTTCGACCCTCTCAGCGGCTACAACTGGAGATACCTGGGAGACCTCTATCGCACGGTGGGCCTGGACAGCCTGGCCGAACGGGCGATCGGGCGGGCGATCGAGCTCGAACCGGCCAGTGACGCACCGTGGGAAGAGCTACTCGAGCTGCGCCTCTACCAGGGTCGATACGAGCAAGCGTCCGTGATCGTCGATTCGCTGGAAACGCGCGATCGTCGGGGGGCGGTGGTCTGGCGCGCGATCATCGACGCATGGAGCGGGCAGGTGAGCCGGGCGCGAGAGACGTTAGAGGAGGTTTACGAGTCGCGGGAATCAGGAGCGCTCTGGCAACTCGCCGACCTCCTGGCGCATCTGCGCCTTCAGGCGGGCGACACGACGGGCGCGCATGCGCTGCTCGACGAAGCCCAAGACGCCATCGGCCGAAGATCCGTGCTGGATGGACTCGACGCCCGTAACCTCCACTGGAACGGAATGCAGATCGCCGCCGTGCGGGGCGACGCGGACGAGGCGGTATCGAACTTCCGCGAGTACGTGGGTCTCGGTGGACGCAACGTGCGCGACATCGCGCCGAATCCCGTGTTCTCCCGCATGCTCGACGATCCAGCCTTCCAGGCCGAGCTGGAGAAGCTCGAGCGTCTCGTCGAGC
>CAZOEX010000401.1:0-1722 GCA_964578925.1 uncultured Gemmatimonadota bacterium
GTGACCGTGTTCAGGCAGTCACTTGCCGCGCTGAAACGCCTCACTTCGAGCCGAATGGCGACCCCTTCATCCGAAATTCAATCATGGGTGATTTGCATTCGTCCTTCAAGATTCAGGATGGATTTGTGGGTGTGATTGGTAAAGACAAGAGAGCCGCCTTGCGGGTACTTTGGTGGTGGAAAAACCCGTCCGCCGCACCCGAGCAAGGAAGCTCTCATGTCGCACAGGATACCGAAAGCGGTCCGGCAAGTCACGGACGAACTGGCTCCCGCGTTCACCAAGCCGACCCACGCGCGGTTCGTGGTGTTGTTGCTGGGGGCCATTCTGACGCTGGGTCATCGCACGGTCTCGAACATTCTGCGGGTCTTGGGGAGCCTGGCCCCGGGGCATCCTTCGAGCTATCACCGCGTGCTCTCCCAGCGCCGCGTGTGCTTCTGGAAACTGGCGCGGCTTGTTGCGCGGCTGGTTCTGGAGGCCTTCTATCCGGACCCCACGCAGCCGATCCCCTGCTGCGGCGACGACACCGTCGACGGGCATCCCGGCCGGAAGGTGTACGGCAAGGGCTGCCATCGCGATGCGGTGCGCAGTTCGCACGGCTTCACGGCGTATCGCTGGGGGCACAAGTGGGTGGTCTTGGCGATTCTGGTGTCGGTTCCCTGGGCGAAGCGGCCGTGGGCCTTGCCGGTGCTGGTGGCCTTGTATCGGCCGCCGAAAGAGGACGAGACCCTCGGCCGAGCGCACAAGACCCCTTCGGAACTGATGCGGCAGATGCTGCGGGTGCTCATCGGCTGGTTTCCCCAGCGAAAATTCGTGTTTTCCGGCGACGGCGGCTTCGGAACCCATGCGCTCGCTCGGTTCGCGCATCGGCATCGTCGTCGGCTCACGCTGGTCAGCCGCTTCTATCCCGACGCCAACCTCTACGACCCGCCGCCGAAACAAACGAAGAGCTCCAAAGGCGGCCGGCCGCGCAAGAAGGGCGCCAAGCGGCCGCAGCCGCAACAGGTCGTCGCCACGGCCAAACGCCGCACGCTGACGGTGGCCTGGTACGGCGGGCAAGAGCGGCGGGTCGAGGTCGTCACCGGAACGGGGCAGTGGTACAAGAGCGGCGAAGGCTTGGTGCCCATCCGTTGGGTGTTCGTTCACGATCGGGACGGCACACACCGCGACGAGTATTTCTTCACGACCGACGTGACGCTCTCCCCCAAGGCGATCATCGAAACCTTCACCGGCCGCTGGTCGATCGAAGTCACCTTCGAGGAACTCCGCGCGCATCTGGGGCTGGAGAGCACGCGCGGCTGGTGCCGGAGCACCGTCTTGCGGGCGGCTCCGTGGTTGTTCGGCCTGTATACGATCGTGGTGCTGTTCTACCATCGTCTGCCCAAGCGCTTCCAGCGCGAACGCGGCGTGGACTGGGTCGGCAAAGACACGACGACCTTCTCCGACGTCATCACCGCGGTCCGCCGTTGGTTATGGGTGCATTGGGTTTTTGAAACGACCTGCCACACCGTAGGGTTTTCAAAACTTCCCAGGAATTTCCGCCGTACCGTACTCCTCGCCCTCACATTGGCCACCTGACGCCCGACAAAAGGGCAAAAGTCGAGCTAACACCTTCAAGATAATACGCATGATTCAGCCTCCCCGTTGCCAAAGGCAGGGAACTCAACTTCCATCATCCCCCCACTTCGCGTAATCCACACTATCTTCCACTTCCCCAAGCAAATC
>CAZOEX010000402.1:0-1718 GCA_964578925.1 uncultured Gemmatimonadota bacterium
CGAGCGAGACGCCGCTGGGCCGCCTTCTCCTTGCGGCGCCGGGCTTCGCTCGGCTTCTCGTAATGACGCTTCCGGCGCATGTCGGCCAGAATTCCCGCGCGCTGCACCTTGCGGCGAAACTGCCTCAGGGCCTTCTCGAGGTTCTGACCTTCCGAAATCTTGATCTCCAAACCTGCTCACCTCTCCCGTGTGTCTTTCGGTGTTCGGCGTGGCGACGGCGTGCCGCCACGTCCGATGCTCAGCCCCGAAATATACGGAAGAATCACGCCAGAAATCAACCGTAGGTTGCCCGGAAGGTCTCCCGAAGGGTGCTGCCGAGGAACTTCATCGCCCGGTCGGGATCAGCTCCCCAGGCCGGGGAAGTGGCGGCCGAGCTTCTCGCGGAGCTGCTCCGCCAGGGGGCGGAGCCCGCCGGAACGGTCGCCCGGTTCGTCAACTCCGGCTTCCTCGTCTCCTTCGTCCCGCTCGGCCGCTCGCCGGCCGCTCCCGGCCGGACGTGACGTTCTCTCGCCGGCTGGTTCGGTCGGGGTCGGCGAGGCCTCCTCGCCTTCCTCCAGGCTTCGGACCTCCCGGGCTCGAGGGCCCTTCTCCATCTCCTCGACCGTGAACTCCACGGTCTGGCCGTCCTCGAGCGTGACGAAGCCTTCCCCGATGATGTCGGAATGGTGTACGAAAATGTCCTCGCCGTCCTGGAGCTGGATGAAACCCCAGCCTTTTTCCCGCGAGAACCACTTGACGGTGCCTCGTTGCCTGTCCATGCGCGAAGGATATGACCTCGCTGCGACACGCGACAGGGGGGTGGCGGACCCGGGCGGCTCGAAAACTTGACCACAACATATGGCGTCGATAGAATCAAGTGACCCTAGATCTTGTGGGTTCGGTATTTCTGCGGGATCAGGGTCGGGCGGCCACGAACGGCGGCCGGCGCCCGGCGGGACGCACGGGGCAGACGCTCTTTTGCAGCTGCCCGCCCGTCGATTGCGCTTCGCCACCGGGCGATGGCGCCGTGCCGTCGGGCCGCCCTACTGCCGACACCCGGACCAGGAGTGTGAGATGGCCGATGGACTCCAGATCGATGGAGATGGCACTTTCGAACTAGACGGAAAATCCTATCGAATTCCGAAGAACTTCTCCCCGCGGGAAGTCTTCAGCTATCGGCGACTGCTCGAGCCGATTCCCGACGTGCCCGGCGGCACCGAGTTGAGCCTGGAGCAGCGTTCTGCACAGAAGGCGTATCTGTTTCGGCGCGCGGCCGCCTGCGTAATTCCCGGCCTCGAGGCCGGGGGGCTGGACGAGCTCACGCTCGGCATGCTCACCACGATCCACCGCTGGATCGCCGCGCACCGGCCGGAGCTCACCGTCGACGTGCGGATGAGCGCCTGACCGGAACCGGCTGAGCCGGCCGGACCGGGGCCGAGCGCGCTGGCCCGCGCGTGCTGCCGCGGGCCTTGCGGTCGGTCGCGATCCGTCGACGCAGTATCCTTCCCGTCGCGTCGTTCCCCGACGCGTGATAATCTGTGCCCGTGAGAGAGGACGCCCGTACTCCCTGAAGCATCCACCACCGGAACCACTGACATAGATGACTGACCAGAGGCCGTTTCGACGCGCCCGCATCCTCTGTACGATCGGACCGGCCAGCCGCGATCCGGCGACCCTCGAGCGCATGGTCGAGGCCGGCATGGACGGCGTGCGCATCAACTTCTCGCACAGCTCGCACC
>CAZOEX010000403.1:0-1707 GCA_964578925.1 uncultured Gemmatimonadota bacterium
CCAGCGCCTCGTCAAGCTCCGGGTGAACAACGTCCTTGCGACGCACACCTAGTCCTCTTTTTTCCGCACGTTCGCGAACTTCTGCCGGAACTTGGCCATCTTCGGGTCGATGACGATCCGGCAGAACGAAGCGTTCGGATTCCGGGCGTAGTACTCCTGGTGGCTCTCCTCCGCCCGGTAGAACGTCTCGAAGGGCACCACTTCGGTGACGATCGGCTTCTCCCACCGGTCGGACGCGTCGAGCGCCGCGATCGTGTCTTCGGCGGCGCACCGCTGCTCGTCGCCGTGGGTCAGGATGATCGATCGGTACTGCGGCCCGACATCGGCGCCCTGCCGGTTCAGGGTCGTCGGGTCGTGAATCGTGAAGAAGACGTCGAGCAACGTCTCGTATTCGATCGTCTCCGGATCGTATTCGATCTGCACGACCTCGGCGTGCCCGGTGCCCTTGCCCGACACCTGTTGGTAGGTCGGGTTCTCGACGTGACCGCCGGAATAGCCCACGACCACGTCTTCCACGCCTCGAAGCTCGCGGTACACCGGTTCCAGGCACCAGAAACAGCCCCCGCCGAACGTCGCCTTCTTGCTCATGGACACGCCTCTCAAATCTCGAATCACGTCCGCGGATGCGGCCGTCGATCGTCGTCCTCCAGCCCCCACACGGGCGGCACGGCGAGCTCGACGCTGTTGCCCGCGGGATCTCGGAAATACACCGAACGGCCGCCCGCGGGCCAGTCGACTTCCGATTCGATCTCCACGCCGCAGTCGGCGAGGTGGACTCGCCAGGCGTCGAGCTCCCCCGGGGGGACCGAGAACGCCACGTGGCCCGGGCCCCGTGCGCCGTGCGCGCCAACCAGGTCCGATCCGGCCGCGGTGACGTCCGGGTCGAACAGGAGAAGCACGCCGGGGCCGCAACGGAGGGCGACACCCCGCTCGGCCATGTCCGACACCGTCTCCAGGCCGAGCACCCGCTCGTAGAATTCCCGCATCGCGGTGATGTCGCTGCCGTAGAGGGCCGTCTCGAAGATGCGGCGCGCGGTCGGGCGGTCCGGTGTCATGCCCCACGATAACCGGCCGGACCGCCCCGGCGCATGGGCGGGCGTACGCGCAGCCGCGGGGCAGGGTATCAAGCAGCCGGCGCGTTCCACATTATAGGTGCATGAACTCCACGAACTTCGTTCCGATCGAACCGACCGGCGCCGGGACCGTGAAGATCCTGGACCAGACGCGCCTCCCGCACGAGGTGGCCTTTCGATCGCTCGAAACCCTGGAGGACGCGGCCGAGGCGATTCGCGTGATGCGGGTGCGGGGCGCGCCGCTCATCGGCGTCACCGCCGCCTACGGCCTCGCGCTCGCGATGCGGGAGGACGCCTCCGACGATGCCCTGGAACGTGCGATCCGAACGCTTCTCTCGACCCGACCGACCGGGGTGAATCTTCGTCGCGTCGTCATGGACGTCGGGGCCGAGCTGGAGGCCCTGCCGCCCGAGGAGCGTGGGGCCGCGGCCCGGCTCGCGGCGGATCGGCTGCGCGAGGAGGACGTGGAGATGAACCGCGCGATCGGTGAGCACGGCCTCGAACTGCTTCGGCGCCTGGCCCGGGAACGGAAGGGACCGATCCGCGTCCTCACGCACTGCAATGCCGGCGCGCTCGCGACGGCCGGCCTCGGCACGGCCACGGCACCGCTGTATCGCGCCCACGAGGAGGGCAT
>CAZOEX010000404.1:0-1698 GCA_964578925.1 uncultured Gemmatimonadota bacterium
GCGCGACGTCGAACGAAAGCGCGAGCTGCGCGAGCGCGAGTTCATCACGCAGGAGGAGCTGGAGGCGACCGAACGCAGCTACGACCAGGCTCGGGTGCAGCACCAGATGGCGCGGGAGCGCGTCGCGTTGCTCGAGACCGGCCGCGTCCGGATCGACAATCGGAACATCGAGGGCGTCATCCGCTCGCCGATCACTGGCTTCGTCCTCGAGACGCTGGCCGAGCAGGGCGACCCCGTCGTGCCCCTCAGCAACTTCCAGGAGGGCACCGTGCTCGCGACCATGGCGGAGATGGACAACTTGATCTTCCGGGGCACCGTGGACGAGATCGACGTCGGACGTCTGCGCGAGGGCATGACCGCCGCCATCAAGATCGGGGCGCTGCCCGAAGCCGAGGTACGCGGCGAGGTGCACTCGATCTCGCTCAAGGCGCGGACGGAGGACAACGCGACCGTCTTTCCGGTCGAGATCCGCCTGACCGAGGTGAGCGGAGCCGAGCTTCGCGCCGGCTACTCGGCCAATGCGGACGTGATCATCGACCGACGCGAAGACGTGCTGGCCATCCCCGAACGAGTGATCGAGTTTCGCGGCGACACGGCGGTCGTCCGGGTGTTGGGCGAGGCCGGCGAGAGCGAGGAGCGGGTGATCGAGACCGGCCTCAGCGACGCGGTGACGATCGAAGTGCTCGACGGGTTGACCGAGGGCGAGAGGCTCATCGAGCCCGAGCCGCGCGAGATCAACTGACGTGCGACGTCTCCTGCGGGCCGTTCGGGAGCTGTGGCGGGACGTCAGGGCGCAGAAGCTCCGCACGCTGATGACCCTGATGGGCATCGCCTGGGGAACCGTCGCCGTCGTCGTGCTGCTCGCATTCGGCACCGGTCTCGAGACCCAGACGATGAAGCGCTTTCACGGCCTCGGAGACCGCATCGTGATCCTGTTCGGTGGCGAGACCACGATGCCTTTCGAGGGCTTCGGCGATGGACGCCAGATCCGGCTGCGCGAGGAGGACGCCGCGCTGCTGGCTCGGCAGATTCCTCAGATCGTCCTCGTGAGCCCGGAGTACAGCTACCGGGGCGCCCGGGTCCGAAACGGCCGTTCGATCGTGAACCCGAACATCACCGGCGTCTGGCCCTCCTACACCTACCTCCGGAACGTCATCCCGGACGTGGGCGGCCGGTTCATCAACCAGGACGACGTGGACCAGCGTCGCCGGGTGATCGTGCTCGGGGACGCGGTTCGCGATCTCCTGTTCGAGAACGTCCGCGGCAGCGTCGTGGGCCGGCAAGTGATGGTCGGCGAGACCCCGTTCACCGTGATCGGGGTGATGCGGCCGAAGCAGCAGAGCAGCTCCTACAACTCGCGCGACCGCGACCGCGTCTTCATTCCGTCGAGCACGCACGCCGCGATGTTCGGCCAGCGCTTCGTCAGCAATATCATCTACCGAACGACCGGGGGCACGGCGACGCAGGAGGCCGAGCGTGCTGTCTTCGAGGTGCTCGGCGGCAAGTACCGCTTCGACCCGGCCGACGACGACGCGATCGGCGTCTGGGACACGGCGGAGTTCGAGAAGATGTTCGGCTACCTCTTCCTCGGTTTCAACGTCTTCTTCCTCATCGTCGGCACGTTCACGCTCACCGTCGGAGGCATCGGGGTCGCGAACATCATGTACATCGTCGTGAAGGAGCGGACGAAGGAGATCG
>CAZOEX010000405.1:0-1697 GCA_964578925.1 uncultured Gemmatimonadota bacterium
GTGACCGAGCTGGCGCTCGAGCACGGCTACCAGGCGGCGATCCACGCGATCGGCGACGCCGCGAACCGTCGGGTGCTCGATATCTACGAAACGGCCTTCGAGGCGCATCCGAAGGCCGCGCGCGGGGCGCGTTTCCGTATCGAGCACGCGCAGCTTCTCCATCCGGCGGATGTCGAGCGCTTCGCGGAGCTCCGGGTCACCGCGTCGATGCAGGGCGTGCACGCGACCTCCGACGGCCCGTGGACACCCGATCGGCTGGGGACCGAGCGGAGCGCCGAGCGCGCCTACGTCTTTCGGGAGCTCTGGGACGCCGGCGTGCTCCTCGTCAACGGGACGGACGCGCCGGTCGAGCGCGTGAACCCCTGGGCGTCGATCGCGGGCATGGCGACGGGTCGCATGCCGGGGGGCGGGGTGTTCAACCCGGGGCACCAGCTGACGCGGGCCGAGGCTCTGGCCACCTACACGATCAACCCGGCGCGGGCGGCCCTGGAGACGGAGCGGCGCGGCAGCCTGGAGGTCGGCAAGCTCGCCGACATCACGGTCGTCGACGGCAATCCGCTGACGGTTCCCGACGATGAGCTGAGTGAGCTGCGAACCTTGTTGACCGTCGTCGGCGGCGTCGTGGAGTACGAGGCTCAGCCGCCCGAGTAGACGCGGTTCGTGCGCAGCAGTTCCATCACGAGCTGCGTCTCGGCCAGGAGGGCCCGCTCGAGGCTGTCGCGCGTCGCCTCGCTTCCGCGGCCGTCGAGTCGCCGTGTGAGATCGTGGGCGACCCAGCCGTTCGGCCCGAGGCGCAGCATCAGATCGCCCTGTTTCAACAGCGCCCCGGGCCGGCGTTCGCCCAGCACGGACTCGCCGAGGGTCGCGTAGCTGTCGGTCCAGCCCAGGTAGTCGATGATCGTCGGCACCACGTCGAGATGGCTCGCGATCCGCGCGTCCGCGGCGCCCGCCGGAATTCCGGGCCCGACCAGCAGCGCGGATATCCAGTGGCGATCGGGCAACGGCTCGCTCGGGGCGAAAGCGCTCGTCTGGTCCGCCACGATGAAGAAGAGCGTGTCGTCGTAGTACCCGGCTGCGCGCGCCATCTCCATGAAGCGGCCGAGCGCCCAGTCGACGTAGTGTACCGTGTTCCGGAAGCTCGCCTCCGGCGTGTCGCCGGGGAGCAACCTCCACTGCTCGCCCGGCAGCGGGTAGGGCCCATGGGTGGAGGACCCGAAGAAGAACGCCAGGAAAGGCCGCTTGCGGCCCTCGGCGTCCGGCGCCCGGTTGCCGTCGGCCGCGACGAGCTTCTCGTGCAGGAAACGCAGGGAATCGAAGTCCCAGGCGCCCCAGTAGCCGTTGTCCTCCGACGAATGCGAGGGACCGCGGAGGATGTCCTCGGCTCCCGCGTATTCCTCGAATCCCGCCAGCCGGGAGATGGCGTCCAGCCGGTACGACCCGCGGCTGGCGCTCCGGACGAAGACCGTCCGGTAGCCGTTCCGGCGGGCGAGATCACCGAGAAAGCTCAGCCGACTCTGCTCCATGCCCTGTCCCATGTACGGCATGCCGGGCAGCGTGGGGACACCGGCCAGGAGCGCCCCGATTCCCTCGATGCTGCGCTGGCCGGCCGAGTAGAAGTTCGTGAGCAGCAGCCCCTCCTCGGCCAGTGCGTCGAACTCCGGCGTCAGCCCGAGCGGCGGAAGATCGCGCCGCGCCCG
>CAZOEX010000406.1:0-1682 GCA_964578925.1 uncultured Gemmatimonadota bacterium
GCCTTGCCGCAGTCGTGGGCGATCCAGATCCGCTTCACGTCGACGAATCCGGTGTCCTCGTCCACCTCGACCTCCGCGACGTGGGCCGTGAAGCTGTAGGCCGGCGACGCGCCGATCGTACCGCCCCGGTAGTCGCCGTGCACGCCCTCCTTCGGGGTATTGTAGTGACCCACCGCCCCGAGCGTCCCGTGCTCGGCTTCGGCCAGCATGAACGCCTCGGCGATCGGCATCCGGTTGCGGGAGCCGCCGCCACCCTTTCCGGCGGTCCCGGCCCCGTCTCCGCTACCGTACAGCGCCCATCCGTCGGCCAGCCGCACGGTCTCCGGCTCGGCGCCGGTCTCCTTCGCCACCGACGCCACGATCTTCGCCTTCAGTTCGCGGCAGGCCATTAGAACGGCATTGCCCACCATCAGCGTCTCGCGCGAGGAATAGGCGCCCAGGTCGACCGGCGTCAGGTCGGTGTCCGCGCTGACGACCCGCACGTACTCGAGCGGCACGCCGAGCTCCTCGCAGGCGATGTACGCCATGGTCGAATCCGAACCCTGCCCGATCTCGCTCGCGCCGTGCAGGACGCTCACGCGGCCGGAGCGCTCGATCTGCACCTGGGCCGAGGCCTGCGGCATGTCGTTCGGATAGATGGGATAGTTGGTGCCCGAGATGTAGCAGGACCCGGCGACACCGAGCCCCTGTCCCCTCGGGAGCCTCCCGTACCGGTTCTTCCAGTCGCTCGCCGCTTCGACTCGCTCGAGACACTCGAGGAAGCCGTTCGACTGCACGCGGAATTCGTTCACCGTGCGACCGAGCCCCATGAAGTTGCGGCGGCGCAGCTCGATCGGATCGATGCCGCACTTCTCGGCGAGCTTGTCGAGGGAGATCTCGAAACCGAAGCGCGGCTGCACGGAACCGTGCCCGCGCTTCGGCCCGCAGGGCGGCTTGTTCGTGTAGACGCGGGTCGCGTCGAAGCGATACGACGCGACGTCGTAGGGCGCCATGAGGAGCTGCCCGCTGTAGTAGGTCGTCACGAGGCCGAACGAGGCGTAGGCGCCTCCGTCCAGCAGAAGCTTGCCGTCCACCGCGCGGATCTTCCCCTCCTTCGTGGCGCCGACCCGGTACCACATGTCCATCGGGTGACGGCCCCGGTGCGAGTAGAAGACCTCCTCGCGCGTGTAGAGGATCTTCACCGGCCGGCCCGTGCGGATCGCCAGCAGCGCGACCGCGAACTCGAGGTCGAAGGGCTCCGATTTTCCTCCGAAGGCGCCGCCCACCGCCGGCTGCACGACCCGGATTTCGGCCACGTCCAGGTCGAGGACGCGAGCCAGTTCGCGATGCAGGTAGTGGGGCACCTGGGTCGACGACCAGACCTCCAGCAGGCCGTTCACGTTCATCCGCGCGACGGCGCAGTGGGGCTCGATCGGGGTGTGGGTCGTCCCATGGAAGTAATAGTCGCCCTCGACCGTCACCTCGACGCCGGCCATCTCGTCGTCCACCTCGCCGAACTCCAGGTGGACGTGCTTCGTGACGTTCCCGTTCCGCCCCGGCTTCCGTGGCTCGTGAATCGGTTCGTCGGATTCCTCGAGCGCGTCCTCGGGCTCGATGATCGGCGGCAGCGGGTCGTACTCGACCTCGATCCGCTCGAGCGCCTCGTTCGCGGTGTCCTCGTCGACCGCGGCGACGGCCGCGAC
>CAZOEX010000407.1:0-1669 GCA_964578925.1 uncultured Gemmatimonadota bacterium
GTATCGCTCCCCCATCACCAGACACGAAGAGGACGGAAGATGAGGATCAACCTGAAACATGTCGGCGGCTTTCTGGCCGTGGCGGCGTTCGCGGCCTGTAGCGAGGGCGCGCCGACGGGACTCGAGACGACGGAGTCCGTCGACGGCGTGGAGACGCATCAAGTCGACGACATCGGAATGTTCAAACTGCAGCGGCAGCTCGTCGCCGACGAGATCCTGCAATGCGAGACGATCGACTTCTCGCAGTTCGCGGGCGGCACGGTTTCGACACCGGGCGGTGCGCTCACGCTCAGCGCGCTCGGCGTGAACGTCGACGTATCGATCACCGACTGGACCGACGTGCCGGCGGAGAACGCCTGCGGGACGGGCCAGGTGCTGATCTTCGATACTTCGGTTCCGAGCACGGAGGACCCGGACCTGGTCGCGGCGGGCCAGAGCGTCACACCGAATCTCGGCAACGTGGGCGCTCATCAGTCCTGCAACACGCCGGGCACACCGAACGACGCGGACGTGCCGACGGACATGCAGTTCGTCTTCCCGACCGGCGACTGGGTCGTCAAGGGATACACCGCCCTCGACCAGGAGGGGCCGGCCCCGAGCAACGAGTTCATCGCCCTCGAGATCGACGTGGCGACCGACGGCACGCAGGTCGGCATCACGGACGTTACCGTGAACAACGACGGTGCCATCGAGGTCGTGGACGTCGCTCCCGACGCCAGCTTCACCTCGACGCTCGACTTCGAGTTCGGGGGCTCCGGCGCAATCGACGATATCGAGGTCTGCAAGGTCGTCGAACGCGGCGGCGAGGGGTGCACGCCGGGCTACTGGAAGCAGTCGCAGCACTTCGGTAGCTGGCCGGTCGACATCAGCTTCACCTTCGCCGAGGCCTTCGACGGGTTCTGCGACTCCAACTCGCTGGAGCTCCGGAAGCCGGCGAGCGGCGACATCTGTGACCTGACCCTGCTCGAAGCGCTGGATACGCAGGGTGGACATCAGAACGCGCTCGCTCGCCACGCGGCCGCCGCCTGGCTGAACGCCGGCTCCACGGTCGACTTCTTCTACGCTCAATCCGAGGTGGAGGACATGGTCGAGGCCGCCCTGCTGTCCGGCATGTACGAGCCGACCAAGGACGCGCTCGACGAGGCGAACAATGCCGGCTGCCCGCTCGGCCGCGCGGAGCTGTAGGACTGAACGCCAGCAGCTGACGCCGATCCGTTGCCCGATCGGTAGAAACGCAAGTGGCGAACCGGCGGAGCGGGACTCGATCTCGCTCCGCCGTTTCCTCTTGCGACCCCGCTCCCCCTGGAGCCACCCCTGTCTCCGCCGAGGAGCCGCCTTCCTTCCCTTCCGTTCCGTTGCCGCAATGCAACAAGAGCTTCCGCGGACCGCCGACGTCGACCGCAGGATGCATCTCTAGTTTACTGCATATTTCTAGTTATATAACAGTAAACTACATATTCTTATCTATTTTACATATATTATAGTACATTAGTAATATAAGTACGCCCATTGCTTGATATTCGCACAGCTTTTGCGTAGCCTCAAGGGCGTCCGAAAGCGACAGTTCCGCCGCCCGCGAGCCGGCGGAGTAGACAACCCAGCGAATTCCGGAGGAGACGCGATGTCACCCGATTCCCTCTTCGCCGCCCCGCGCGAGCACGAGGCTGAA
>CAZOEX010000408.1:0-1667 GCA_964578925.1 uncultured Gemmatimonadota bacterium
GTCAGCTCAGGAAGCAGCGGCACACGGCGAAGCGGATCTTCGATCGGCTGCGGGATGAGCACGGGTTCACCGGCGGCATCACCATCGTCACCGACTATGTCCGCGAGAAGAGGCGGCGGATGCGCGAGGTGTTCGTGCCGCTGGCGCATGCCCCGGGCCATGCCCAGGTGGACTTCGGCGAGGCGCTCGGCGAGATCGGCGGGGTCGTGCGCAAGCTGCACTACTTCGCCATGGCCCTGCCGCACTCGGACGCCTTCTTCATGAAGGCGTATCCGGCGGAGACGACGGAGGCATTCTGCGACGGACACGTCTCGGCCTTCGCATTCTTCGGCGGTGTGCCGCTGTCGATCCTCTACGACAACACGACGATCGCCGTGGCGAAGATCCTCGGCGACGGAACCCGGCAACGCACCAGGTCCTTCTCGGAGTTGGTGTCGCATTACCTGTTCGAGGACAGGTTCGGCCGGCCGGGCAAGGGCAATGACAAGGGCCATGTCGAGGGAGATATCGGCTTTGGCCGACGCAACTTCCTGGTGCCGATGCCGCGCTTCGAGAGCTTCGAGGCGCTGAACGCCTGGCTGGAGGAGCAATGCCTCAAGCGCCAGGATGCCGTGCTGCGGGGGCATACGGAGACGATCGGCGAGCGGCTGCTACGCGATCTGGATGCGCTGATGAGCTTGCCGGCCGCCCCCTACGACGCCTGCGAGAAGGTTGGCACGCGGGCGACCTCGATCTCGATGGTGCGCTATCGCGGCAACGATTACTCGGTGCCGGTGGCCTGCGCCCACCACGAGGTGCAGGTTCGCGGCTATGTCCAGGAGGTCGTGATCGGCTGCGGTGCGGAGGTGATCGCGCGGCACCGGCGCTCCTACGAGAAGGCCGACATGGTCTTCGATCCGATGCACTTCCTGCCGCTGCTCGAGCAGAAGGTCGGTGCCCTCGATCAGGCGGCGCCGTTGCAAGGCTGGGAGCTGCCGGCGGAGTTCGCCACGCTGCGCCGGCTGCTCGAGGCGCGGATGGGCAAGGCGGGCAAGCGCGAGTACGTCCAGGTCCTGCGGCTCCTCGAGACCTTCGAGATCGGCCACGTCCACGGTGCCGTGAGGCAGGCGCTCGAGCTCGGCGCCATCGGCTACGATGCGGTCAAGCACCTGGTGCTGTGCCGCATCGAGCGCCGCCCGCCGCGGCTCGATCTCGACATCTATCCCTACCTGCCGAGGGCACAGGTCGAGACCACGAAGCCGGCCAGCTACATGAGCCTGATGTCCGGGGCGGCGGCATGAGCGACACGCCGCAGGTGCTGCTCGAGCATCACCTCAAGAAGCTCAAGCTGCCCACCTTCCAGAGCGAGTATGTCAAGCTGGCCCGGCAGTGCGCAGCCGAGAGCAGGGATCACGTGCAATATCTGCTGCGCCTCTGCGAGCTGGAGCTGATCGAGCGCGAGCGCCGGATGATCGAGCGGCGCATCAAGGCGGCGAAGTTCCCCACCACCAAGAGCCTCGACAGCTTCGACTTCAAGGCGATCCCGTCGCTCAACAAGGTGCTGACGCTTGAACTCGCCCGATGCGCCTTCGTCGAGCGCCGCGAGAACGTCATCGCGCTGGGGCCGAGCGGCACCGGCAAGACCCATGTCGCCCTCGGCCTCGGCCTGGCCGCCTGCCAGAAGGGCC
>CAZOEX010000409.1:0-1661 GCA_964578925.1 uncultured Gemmatimonadota bacterium
CGCCGTTCTCGCTGGTGAACTCCGCCGCGCAGACACGGAAGACGCCCTCGCTCATTCGGCGGGTGAACAGATGGAACTCCTCGGAATGCTCGACGTCGTCGAGCGGCGGGAAGACCCAGACCTCGGACAGCTCCTCCGGCGGGATGCGCCCTTCGAGCCGGCGCAAACGGCCGGCCGTTTCCTCCGAGATGGACTCTCCCCGCTCCTTCATCTCCTCGATTCCGTTCCGCACCGATCCTCCTGCATGGTCGAGACACCAGTTCGATGCCGCCCGATGAGGCGGTGGACGGACGGGACACGAAGAATGTAGGTGGCCTTCCGGATTCCGTACAGGGGTCAGAGCCGGTCGGCGAGCACGGCGAGCACGCGCTCGACCGCGTCGTCCAGCGACGTCTCGAGCAGCGCGCCCGCCGCCTTCACGTGGCCACCTCCGCCCAGCTCGCGGGCCGCGGCCGCCACGTCGGCTTCGCCCGAGGTGCGAAAGGAGATCTTCGTCTGCCCGCCGGGCAGCTCCCGTAAGAGCACGGCCACCTCGACGCCGGCGAGACGCCGGGGGTACTCGACGATGCCTTCGACGTCGTCCCGGTCGGCTCCCGTCTCTCGCATGTCGGCGTCGGTCAGGCGAATCCAGGCGACGGGCAGTTCGTCGTGCACCTCGAGCGCCGCCAGCGCCCGCTGCAGGAGGGCGAGCCGGGAAATCGAGTAACCGCCGTACAGTCGGCCGTACATCGTCTCCGGGTCGACGCCCCGGTCCACCAGGTCGGCCGCGATCTCGTGCACGCGGCTCGTCGTGTTCCCGAAGCGGAAGGAGCCCGTGTCGGTCACGATGGCGGCGTACAGCGCACGGGCCTCGGTTTCCGTGGGCTCGTCGCCGGCCACGGCGAGGAGATCGTAGATCAGCTCGCCCGTGGCCGACGCCGAGGCGTCCCGGACCGACGGCTCTCCGAGCGACGGGGTGACCGGTGGATGGTGGTCGATCGTCAGGATCCGGTGCGATTCGATCAGCGGCATGACCTGGCCGAGCCGCGGGGCTTCGGCGGTGTCGAGCACGAGCACGAGATCGGACTCTCGCACGAGCTTCTCCGCTCGCGCGCGCGCCGCCTCGCCGTCGGAGGGCGAGAGCACCGGCACGTCGAGGCCCTCGAGCAGAAACGCGTAGAGCTCCGGGAACGGCGTCGGGTTCACGATCGCCGGCTCCCTGCCCGTACGCAGGAGCCAGCTCGCCATCGCCGCCTCGCTTCCGGCGCCGTCGCCGTCCGCGTTCATGTGGGTCGTCAGGACGACGCGATGGGCCGCCGCGAGCTCGTCGCGAATGCGGAGCAGGTCGGCCGCGCGGGTGGCGGGAGGACCGGCGCGCTCGCTCATGGCCAGAGCCTCGCCCAGGTGGAGGCGAGATGTACGAGGGGGCTCGATTCCCGGCCTTCGATGCGGCCGCGCGACAGAGCCGCGAGAAACGACTCGGGGCCGTCGAAGGGCGGGAGCACGACGCGCGCTTGCCCGATCTCACCGAGCGTGTGGGCGTCGCTTCCTGCCCCGGCGGGCAAGCCGTGTTTCTCGGCCCAGGCGGCCGCGCGCTCGTTGCGGCTCTGGTCGTGGACCCGGGCGTTGAACGCCTCGACCGCGTCCACGCAGTCGGCCACGCCGTCCATGAACGCCTCGTC
>CAZOEX010000410.1:0-1660 GCA_964578925.1 uncultured Gemmatimonadota bacterium
GACCAGTTGTACTCCGCGTCGAGGTTCGTGTGGTCCGCGATGCGGATGGTGAACGGATCGCGCTCGTTGTCGTCGTCCGACTTGTCGAACGCGAGCGTGTAGTTCGCCTCGAAGGTGAGAAGGCCATCGAAGGCGCCCTGTCCCTTCAGGCCGATCGTGCCGGCCGTGTACCGCGACCGCGCGGTGCTCTCGGTCACGAACAGCGTGTTGATTCCGCCCCCGCTGGGGTGGGTGCCGATCCCGAACGGATTGCCGAGCTCAGGCGCCGTGCCGTTGGTGAACCGGAAGAGGTTGTCAGTTCGGGCATGCTGCCCGGACAGGGTGAGCGCGACGTTCTCGTTCAGCCGTTGCTCGAAGCCGGCGCTGAAGGACCACGTACGCGGCAGCTCGAGGTTCTCTGACGCGACCTGGATATCCGGCAGGAACGGACCGCCCTCGGGCGGAGGCAGAAGCTCGCCGAACTGCGGGATGTCGCCGAAGTTGTCGAAGTTGGCGCCACTAGCCGCCAGAATGCTCTGGAACGCGCCGTTGGTCGTCCGATGCTGGGCGAAGACGAGCATCGGGATGCGCGCAAAGTACGATCCGGCGTTGAGTCGCACGACGGTGTTTCCGTCATTGTTCACGTCCCAGGCCAGCCCGAAGCGCGGCTGCCAGTTGTTCAGATCGTCCGGGATCGTCCCGTCCGACGGAAACGCGGGGTCGTCGAGGTAGGGGGCGAAGAAGGTGTCCTCCGGATCGATGAACATCTCCGGGTGCCACGTCCCTTCCCACCGGACCCCGAGATTGAGGGTCAGGTTGTCCATCGGCTTCCAGGTGTCCTGGATGAAGAGCGCCAGCTCGTCCACCGCGAAGTCCTGCAGGCCGAGATCCGAGGGCGGTGTCGGCGGCACCGTCGCCGACTGCAGATAGAGGACGACGTTGTCCGTGTTCCCCGTCTCCACGAAGTCGATGAAATGGTCGACCGAGGCGAAGAAGTAGCGGCCGTTCGAAAACCCGATGAACTGCTGCTCGACCGTCGTGTGGTTGAATTCGGCCCCAACCTTGAACAGGTGGTCGCCCGTCAGGTAGGTGAGGTTGTCGACGAACTGCAGGCGCGTGTCGAAGCCGGGGTCGATCGGCAGGAAGTACGGAAGGCCGAGCCGGAATCCGTTTACGGCATCGATGCTGAGGTCCGGAAACGGACGCCCGCCGATCTCGTCGTACTGAGGTGGCGGTGGTGGCTCGGCACCCGGGATCAGCGGACCCTCGTAGTTCCGCGGACGATCCTCCCGCGCCCACTGGAAGCGGAACTCGTTGGACACCGTGTTGGAGAGCTGCGAGTTGAGCGCTCCGTTGACCGCGTGGGAGAAGTCCTTCTCGATCCCGTTCGAGCTGCGGCCCCATTCGTCGACGTCGAACGTCCCGTTCACCTGTTCGGAGAAAGTGTAGTTGTACTTGAGCGAGGCCCGGTGGTTGTCGCTCAGGTTGAAGTCGAGCTTGGCGATGAGCGCCCGATTATCGTCCGTTCTCGGGATCGGGCCGAATTCGTTCTCGAACAGCCCGGGCCACTCGCTCTGGAGGAAAGCGTCGAGCTTCTGCAGTTCCGCCGGATCGGCCACGGCGCGATTCTGCTGCTTGATCTCCTCGCCCTCCTGCTGGTCGTAGGCGATGAAGAAGAAGG
>CAZOEX010000411.1:0-1636 GCA_964578925.1 uncultured Gemmatimonadota bacterium
CTACGAGCGGGTGCTCGACATGGTCCTCCAGATGGAGGCCGAGCAGTTCGGCAACTGCACGAACCACGGAGCGTGCGAGGTCGCCTGTCCGAAGGCGATCAGCATCGAGAACATCGCGATGCTGAACCGCGAGGTGCTGGCGGCGCTGACGGGGCGGGCCGACTGAAACGTCCGGCCGGAGACCCATGAAGCCCCACGGGTTCAGCGATGCCCAGGTCGAGCGGAACCGCGAGCTGTGGGACCGCATGCTCGGACACCCGCTGCTCGAGCGGATGCGGAACGGGACGATCGAGGACGAGACATTCGTCCACTGGATGCGGCAGGACTTCCTCTTCGTGAAGGCCGCGATCCCCTTTCTCGCCGCGCTCATCCCGCGCGGCCCGGCCTCGCACTGGCAGCCCCTGGCTCGGGCCATCGGGGCCCTGGAGGAAGAGATCCGGCTGTTCGAAGAGCAGGCCAACGCGCTCGGCGTCGAGCTGGAGGGCGCCGTGCCGTCCCGTACCGTCGACGCCTTCAACCGGTTCCTGCTCGAGACGGCGCAGCGATCCTCCTACGAGGAAGCGTATGCCGGCCTCTACGCCGCCCACCGCGCCACGCACGAGTCGTTCAAGTTCGTGCGCTCCGGACTCGCCCCGGACTCGCCCGTTGGCCCGTTCGTGAAGAACTGGGCGGGCCGGGAGTTCGGTTTCTATCTCGGATACCTGGAGCGCGAGCTGGACCGGCTCGCCGAGGAAGCCTCCCCGACGCTGCGGTCGGCGATGGCCGAGACCTTCGAGCGGGTGATCCGCTACGAGATCGCATTCTTCGACGCCGCGCTCCACCGGGAGGAGTGGTCGGGCGACGACGCCTGACTCAGTCGGTCGGTTTCGGCCGCGCCAGCAGGATCTGGGTCCAGACCCCTTCGCGCTCGCCCAGCCCGTGGTGGGTGAACGAGCAGTCGTCCAGGTTCCGGCGATGGGGGGAGCTCTCCCGCCACAGCTCCATCACGGAGCGAGGGCCGGCCGGCGTGAGCGCGATGTTCTCGGCGATGCTCCCGCGCGCCTCGATCCCCGCCTCGGCGATCTCGTCGAACACGGTCCGGCCGTCGGGCGTCCGGTGGTCGAAGTAGCGCTGCCGCACCATGTCCGCCGAGCGTTCCTCGGCGACGACGGCCGAGGGCTCGTGCCAGATGAGTGAAGGACACCCCGCCGCGGCGCGGTGTCTGTTCACTAGCTCGTGGAGTCGGGCCTCGGTGCCGGATTGAGCGGTGGCGGCCGCCGGAGAGGCGAAGCCGGAACCGAGGGCGAGAAGAAGAAGGAGAATCGCCGGACGGTTCGTCGCTTCCGGACCCGCATCCTCACGTCTCACGTCGCACGTCCCCCCCTCGCACCCGTATATTATTGCGAAGACACGGCCATCAGCCGAAACACCGACGGGCCCGAGAGAGTTCCGTTCCGGGCGTCACGGAAAGTCCACGAAGGAGATCGGATGACGCGCTCCAGAATACTCGCTGTCGCCGCGGCCGGGCTGGGCCTCGCCCTGGCGGCTCCCGTCACCGCCCAGGAGACCGGGGAGCCCCTTCCGATCGGGTCCGAGGCCCCGGACTTCGCGCTGACGGGCGCGACGGCCGACGGTGTCCTGCCCGAGGCGATCGGCC
>CAZOEX010000412.1:0-1635 GCA_964578925.1 uncultured Gemmatimonadota bacterium
ACCACGGCCCGCAGGCTCGGCAGGCTGTTGTCGTGGAAGAAGGGGGCGGTCTCGGAAACCCCGCGGAGTTGTGGCGTGTTGAAGGCCGCTCCACGGCCGGCGCCCCCGGCACTCGCGACGCAGTCGGCGAGCTCGGGCTCGATGCGGCAGCGCCCGGGGTCGGTCACGGATTCGCCGGGCCCCTCGGCCACGATGTCGTGGAACTCGTTGTCGGTGAACAGGGGCGGCGCATGGCACTCCGCGCAGGCGGCCTCGCCGAAGAACAGCTTGCGGCCCCGGCGTGCGGCCCCGGACGACGGCCCGAGCCCGGGCCCAGTCTCCGGTTCGGTTACCGACTCCTGGAAGGCGGCGATCGCGTCCAGTTCGCGCTGTGTCGGCATGCGCTCGCCGGGCTCGTCCACGGCGCCGTCCAGCAGGTGCAGCAGGGCGGCCTCGGCTGCCTGGGCCTGCAGGGTTGTCGCGCGCCCGTCGGACGTGAAGGGCCCGGTGCGGCCGACGTTGCGGATCGTCGGGATGCCGCGGAAGACCGTGGCCTCGGGCTCGAACAGGGACGCACCGCCGAGCGGATAGCGGATCATCCCGCGGGCGGCCATTTCGGGGTCGAAGTCCATGGTGCCGGCGAAGAAGGGATCGTCCGGCGGCAGCTCGGCGATGTCTGCCGGCGTGAGCACGAGGGTCGGCGCCGGGTGACAGGTGCCACAGGTGCGGCCGTTGCCCCCGAAGGTCTCCTCGAAGAAGAGCCGGCGTCCCTCCTCGACCAGGCCGGGCCGCCCGCCCCGCGCCGCGAGGGCGTCGGGCTGTGGCCCGAGAAGCTCGGTCCGTGAGGCGGGTGCCGCGGCGCCCGGCCCCACCGGTTCCCCCGGACCGGCGGGACCGGACGTCTCGGCGCCGCACGCCGCGAACAGGGTGGTCACCAGGAGGATGCCGCAGACGCCGACCAGGGCGGGACGCCGGGGGGCGCCCCGCCGGACTGGTCTCACCCGGGCGGCGTTCGGCTCGTGGACGTCCATCATGGTTCAGAAGTGCAGGGCGTCCTGGACGTTCCCGCACTCGTTCGGGCCCGGCTCGCAGCCGCCGTTGAACTGCTCGAGCTGCGCAGAGCCGGGGAGCTTGGGCCCGTGATTCCGCACGACGAGGTGAATCTCCGGCTCGAAGGCGTCCAGCAGGCCGATGCCACGCCTCCCGAGCTCGCCCACCTTGACGCGGCCGGCGAAGGTGGCGCGGCCGTCCTGCCCGACCACCTGTCCGCCCACGCCGATCAGGTCGAAGGCGACGGCCGGATCGGCCGCCATCGCGTCGGCCAGGCGGCATTCGTTCGCCATGATGCAGTTCTCCGGATGGTTGAAGACGATCATCCAGAGCGTGTAGGCGTTCCCGGGCGTCAGCCCGTTGGTCTGCAGCCAGCCCTTCACCCCGTTCTCCCCGCGCATCAGCCGGGCCGACGCGCCCGGGATCTCGGCACCGTTGGGGAACTCGGTGACGTGGGACGTGGACTTCACGACACCTGCCAGCTCGCCCTCCGACTCGACGGTGGTGACTGGCGCATCGGTCTCGCCGGCCACCGTCTCGCCGAGCTCGGCTTCGGTCGGCCCCGCCTCGGAACAGGCCGCCATCACCGCGACGGCCAGGATCGGT
>CAZOEX010000413.1:0-1632 GCA_964578925.1 uncultured Gemmatimonadota bacterium
CGTCCGAGCTCGGCTTCCGCGCGCCCCCGGTAGAAGTGGATGATCCCACGCAGTGACGCGTCGGCCCGGTGGGCCAGGTGCGCGGGGAACTGCACCGTCTGATGCCAGCGCAGGATACGGGCGGCCTCACCCGGCCGTCCGCTCTCCAGCAGCCACCGGGCGGCGTCGATCCGGTTCACGGCGGTCAGGTACGGATACGAGTTGCCCAGGCGGCGGAACCACAGGCGCTCTGCCCGTTGACGCTCGAGTTCCAGCAGCGAATCCGCGGCCACCGCTACCCGGCCGGTCAGCGCGGCGCGATGGGCGGCGAGGGAGCGGGCGAGGATCGACGCGACGAGCGAGTCGCTCGACGACCCCGAGTCGCTCGCCATCGTGACGAGCCGGCGGTGAGCCGCCGCGAGGCTGGAGCCGTCCGAGCGCGTGAAAGCGGCGATTCCATCGAGCCAGGCGAGTTCCGCCCGCCCCGCGGCGTCGAGAGGCTCGCCGGGTTCGGTTCCGTCCCGCGCGCCGTTCGGGTAGCTGGATTCCAGGGCAGCCCGCCACCTGGCACCCGGTTCGCCGGGAAGGGCGCCGAGCCACTCCCCCACCATTGCCAGGCGTGCAGCATGCTGTAGCGGTTCGATTCCATCGACTTCGGCCACGTACCTGTCGAGGGCCACGAGGGCTGAATCCCAGGCGCCGCGTCCGGCCCAGGCGCTCGCCAGACCGCGGAGCGTCCCGGCTCGCGCCGCCGTCGAAACCGGGCGCGCGAGCGTCGATCGCGCGAGCAGAATTTCACCACGATGGGGACCGTAGACCGACACGCCGCCCCCGAGCTGTTCCAGGTCGAGCGGGCCTGCATAGCCGACGAGCTGGTGGGCGAGAGAATCCGCACGTGCCCGCAGCCAGGCGGACTCGCCCTCGTCGATGCTGTCGCCGGCGGCCACGAGTCCGTGCAGGAAGCGATAGTAGGCGAGCTGATCGAGTCCCGCCTCGCGAAGCGTCGCGGAGTCGTATGCCAGCCGGTCGAGCTCTTCCAGAGCGCGTCGCGACGTGGCCGTGTCCCGGTCCGTCAGCGCAAGCCAAATGAGGTGCTGCCAGTGCGTGCCGCGGTTCGGGTTCAGGAGCGTCGTGCGTTCGATCGCCTCCCGCGCCTCGGCGAGCGTCGTTCCGAGGAACATCGTGTTGTGGATGAGCTGCTCCGCCAGCCCGAACCAGGCGCGCCAGGAAGTCGGAAAGCGCTCCGTGAAGGCCCGCGCGCCCGCCAGGCGTTCGCTGAGGCTGTCGGCCTGCCGCGACCCGAGAAGGCCCTGCTCGTGCGGCGGAAGGTCCGCCAGGTGCTCGTTCAGGGCGGCCCTGATCTCGGGCTCCACCGGTCGGGACCGGTAGTCCATCGCCTCCACGTACCGAGCGTAGGCCAACCAGAAGGTCGAGTCGACGGCGATCGCCCGGGCGAAGTGGTCCGGTGCCTCGCGCCACCGGCCGTCGGCCGTGGCCAGCTCCCCGTCCAAGAAGGCCCGCAGCGCGGGAAGCGGTCGTTCCGACAGGGCGTTCGGCTCGATTTCCGGCGTTCGCTCCGACGGCCAGAAATGCGGCAGCAGGGCGCGCGTCACGGAATCGGTGAGCGCCCCGATGTCCGCGAGTTCGGCCGTC
>CAZOEX010000414.1:0-1604 GCA_964578925.1 uncultured Gemmatimonadota bacterium
TGTGTCTCCCGGTCGATGAGGCGCACGTCGCGGCCGGCCAGGCGGCCGGCCCGCTCTGGAATCTACCGGTTTCCGACTCTAGCTTGTCTGGAGCGTCGCATGCATACCCTGACGGAGGTTGCGGTGCGGGACGACAGACGAGTCGAGACGCCGGGGCGGGAAGAGGACCGCTTCGCGACACAGGTGGCGGACGAGCTTGCTCCCGAGCTGCAGGTGATGCGAATGCTCGGGAGCAGCTCGGTTTCCCGTGTCTTCCTGGCTCGTGAACCCGCCCTGCGGCGTCTCGTCGCGGTAAAGGTACTGTCGCCCGAGCTGCGGGCAGATGAGACCGCGCAGCGCCGCTTCGAGCGCGAGGCGCAGTCCGCCGCGCGGATCGCCCACCCGAACGTCGTGACGGTGTATCGCGTGGGGCGGCTGACGAACGGCCTGCCCTACCTCGTGATGCGCTACGTGAAGGGCCGGAGCCTCGCAGCGGAGCTTCAGGCGGAGGGACCCGTCTCGATGGAGCGCGCCTGCGCCGTGCTCGGCGACGTGGCTTCGGCGGTCGCGGCCGGCCATCGGCAGCGTGTCGTACACCGCGACATCAAACCGGCCAACATCCTGGTCGACAGCGCCACGGACGAAATCTTCGTAACCGACTTCGGAATCGCCGCCATCGTGGCCTCGGGCGAAGAGGAGCCCGAACGCATCACGACGGTCGGACATCTCATCGGCGATCCGCAGTACATGAGTCCCGAGCGGCTGCTCGGGGAAGCAGTCGGCGAGAGAGCCGACGTCTACAACATCGGACTCCTCGGATATGAAGTGCTGGCCGGGCGGGGTCCGTTCACCGCGTCCTCGAATCGGGAATGGACGGAAGCGCATCTCAACGCTGAGCCGCCCCCCCTGGCCGAACTGGCGCCGCGCGTCGATGCGCGGCTGTCGGATTTCCTGCTGCGCTGTCTGGCCAAGAATCCCCTGCACCGGCCCGATGCCGCCGACGCCGAGCGCGCCGTGCGGCAGATGTGCGGCCATGCGGCGGCCCGGGCGCCCAGGGACGGCGTCGGAGCCGTCCGAATGGCGAGTGACCGGCCGACGACCGGCGTCGCGGCCGGAGGCGTGGCCGTCGGGACGCCGCCCACCCGTCCGAAGGACGTGCCGCCGGGGATGCTGGGGCCCGACGGGCAGAGTTTCCGTTTCGAGGTCCTCGGCGACACCGATCTCGAGAAGACCGAGAGTGGTCGGGTTCTCTCGGTGGTGGCCCAGCCGAAGCGGTTGGCCCTGCTCACCTACCTCGCCGTGAATGCCGACGCGCCGTTCAAGCGGCGCGATCGCATCGTCTCGGTCTTCTGGCCCGACTGCGACGACGACAGGGCGCGCCACTCCCTCCGCCAGGCCCTCTACGTGCTCCGCGGCTCCCTGGGGTCCGATGCGCTCGTGAGCCGTGGCGACGACGAAGTGGGCGTCGACCGCGACATCCTCTGGTGCGATGCGGTCGCATTCGAGCGCGCGATCGCGGCCGACCGGCCCGACGTGGCCATGGAGCTCTACGCGGGGCCCCTGCTTCCCGGTTTCTATCTCACCGACGTGATCGAGTTCGAGCACTGGCTCGACAACGAGCGCAA